>QMNM01000018.1 GCA_003647765.1 Candidatus Cloacimonadota bacterium | reverse complement strand
TGTTTCAATAGGAATAAATGTGCGCACTTGCTGTTGCAATTCACCAAATGTTAGGGACGCGATTAGCATCATAAGGATGCTAATTATCATTACTTTTTTCATCATTTCCTCCTTAATTTTGTTTAGAAGCTAAATTTCAATGAAAGGCGATGAGCACCTTTCAAGAATGTTTCTACTAAATCGCCCATATCAGTATAGGCATAGTCAATTTTTAGGATGGCAAAGGATGTAGGAATTTTTACTCCTACACCAAAGGACAATCCATTAGTATCATATTCAAATTGGTATCCAGAGCGCAAGAAGAGATTTTTGTACCGATATTCTGCACCAATATTCCAGGTCTCTTGTCTATCTATACAATTGTCAAGTTGAAGAACTGCATTTAGTCCTTGATTTTGCTCTTTTATAATGTCTATAGCTACACCGAGCGAGAAATTCATTGGAATAGGAAATAAGAGCTCTTCACCATCTTCATCAATTTTTCCGTCACCGTCATTATCCAGCCAGTCATAAGGATCTTCATCATATTCACCATCTTCATCATTATCTACTTTATAGCGTAGATTGGGACCAAAGTTCCTCAAAGACATTCCAATTGTCAAGTTTTTCCAACCTGTATTATATAATGTTCCCACATCCACAGACCAGCCATTGACATCATACTCGTAAAGATATTCTCTTAGATATTTTACAGTTCCACCGAATGAGAACTTATCAGTTAAGCTCACAGCATAAGAAGCACCGACCATAGCATCTCCGCAGGTAAATTCTTCGCCAGTTGGCCCGAATGTATCTTCATCAGTAATATCCATATAATCCATATGTAGAATGCCAGAGCTAATAGCAAAAGTTCCCATTGTTGTTACATACGCATAAGTTGCATACTCATAGTTAATATTTGCTGGCCAGCTGATATGATTGATAAATAATTCATTCCTTCTCAAAAGAGCTAGACCAGCTGGATTCCAATAAGAAGATGAAGCATCATTAGTATAGGCTGTATAAGCTTGCCCCATACCAACAGCACGAGCATCAATGCCTAATTTCAAAAATTGTAGTCCAGCAGTCCCAGCCTTTGGAAAGATGTCAGCGAACAAAGCTGATTGAATCAAAGCCAGAACTAATATTAGAATAAAGATTTTCTTCATGTGGAATTCTCCTATCTATTTTTCCAACAAACAATCCAAAATGTATTAGTGTCTGATTCGCGACTGTTTGTAGTTTATTTCTTTACTTAATAATTACAAATTTATCAACTTTTACATCGCCAGTATCAATATTTTTCACTGAATATAGATATACGCCACTTGCAATAATCTGGTCATATTTTGATAACATATTCCATTCGTGAATTCCACCAGAAGTTATTCCAGTTGGTGCGGCTTTACTTGGATTTAATACTTCTGCGTAATGTTCTCCATGATGCTCAAATTCATCAACCAAATCACCAGCAAGAGTGAATATCTTAACCTTACAATTCAATGGTAAATTAACAAACCAAATTCTTTTACTTCTATCACCTTTTTCATCACCCTCTTTACGACCATCAAATTTGCTCTGTCCTAAATAAGGATTAGGTACTACATAAATATTATCCATATTAGATGTTGCAGTTGGACCAGGGAAAACAGTAATTCTATTAGCATCTCTACCAGATTCCAGAGCCATCAATGGTTTGGATGGCATACCACGGTCAAATGCTGTTACTGATATGTAATTCTCTACACCTTTTTCTGGATATTTAATAGTATATTTATAGAGCCTTCGTGCCAAGCGGTATTTTCTCATTTCAGCAAAGTCATCAAATCCAGGATGATTCTGTCCAAGATGTCCAGGCAGAGGAATTAATTTGTCATCACATAAAGCTAAATACACATCATCAGGCACATTGGGATTTTTGAATAGCAATTGTTCTTGGTCTAGGGATAATCCAATAGTAGAAACAGAAGAATCCACATCAGCGGCATAAAGTGGCATTCCATAGATAGTATCCCCTACTGCAATAGAATCTATCTCATAAAGATCATCTAATTGATAATAGTCAGTCCAATAGATTGTATCGTTATCAGAGATATATACAATATCTTTTTCTTTTACTCTATGAGAATCAGGCAATCCAGTATCATTGCCTAATTGACCGCCAAAATCCATCCATTCATCTTCTGGAATGCTGCCGTACATACAACAGTCATAGTCCTCAAGATCTTGTTTAGTATCTATTTTATCCCATCTTGCCACCATTTCATAAGCATCTTGTTCGCCACTACCAGAAGCATGCCATACAGTATATCCCTGAAAATCGTGTCTAAGACGATCAGCAATATCACGAGGAACTATAGCGTTTTCATTGTAATCAGAATCGCCGGGCTGAATATCAGGATCATAACTGGGCCAATATGGTATTAAATTTTGGTAGCCAACTAATCCTTCATCAACAGTCATAGGGTCATAAGTAAATTCTGAGCCATTATCCCAATAAACAAAGATAGAATCGCCATTATGAGATTGTTCCAGTGTCATTTTAGGAATATCTGGTGGACCAGGAGCATTGTAATGGTCAAAAGTATCTGGTAAAACAACAGTAGTCAATGTTTGTGCTTCACCATATATTGATTTTGCCCATAATGCTGTGGATTTTAACTCTGTAAGATTTTCTCCTGGAAATAGAGCAATTACAATTTTCATTGTTTTGCCTGGTGCAAGGTTCCATGATGAGTCTGTTGGTGCAGATGCTCCTTTCATATCTCCATAGAATGCAAAGAGATATCGTGTATCACAAGGATCACCTATCTGATTATCTGGCTCCTGTCTTAATGAAACAAACCTATCTGGACCAGGATTTCGTCCGGTAAGTAGCCAGTATTTTTCATTTGCTGTTAGCTTGCCACCAGATGGGTCGCTTAGAGGGTCAAAATCATCAGGCGGGTCAACATCTAAAGAGTAAGACCAGCATTCAAAATCTAATTGGTCAGGGTCAGGCGTACACACACGAGCTCCTATCATACCAGTTGTTAAACCACCATCACCATCAGAATCATAAGAATAAGCGAATTCGTAACTAGATCCTTTTACATAACTACTAATATCATCAGTAGATATTGTTCTGCCCCCCCATGCCTGTGGACCTATATCACTATCCATATATATACCCATTGCACAATCATATAGGGTATCATTTGGATTCATATTAGTAATATCAAATTCTATATAACATAAATTCTTAATATACTCATAACTCCATTGAAAACTTATCTGTCTGACACGAATGTTTAATGGGACATGATTATTAGAATTTCTCCAGCTGCCCCAATCTCTATTACCAGCTGTGCCAAAAGGGCTGTAATCATAATAATAAGATAGGAAATCTTGTTCAGAAGTAGGGAATCCATCTTCATCTGATAGTCCATCATCATCATCATCTTCTTCTTCAGAAAAGCAATAGATACTGTCAGGGTCAATATAGGATAAATCAACAAAACCTAATGGAAACCATATCAAACTATTTCTTTCATCAGTAATAATTGCAACTGTTTGATCAGGGTCTAATTCGTGCATAAATTGTCCACCAAAAATAGAAAACACCCCTGGCATCTCTTCAGTTACTCTGAAAGGTAAAGCAAATCCTGGTGGGTCTTCATCTATCATTCCATCACCATCATCATCATTACCAGTTTTTTGTGTACGAATTGAACTTTCTAATATTTTGTCTTTCAAATTATATGCAGTATATTGTCCACCTAATGGGTTTTCCTCTAATGGGTTATATGCAGGAAGAAATTCCATAACATCGTGATATCCATCAAAACCTATAGATACTAATGTGTCAATAATTGCAATGGAATCACCTGATACAGGGTCTACTTCATACACTATTCTACCATCATCGCCTCTTCTATATTTTTTTGCTCCAAACCATAATGCACCTTGATAAAGATAGTCAATTGCAGAACCACCTGGATACTCTAATGACGGCCATTTTGGCGTTATATCGTCTCCTGCACCAAAAAATCCATAATTACTTACTCTTAACCAGATATTCCCAACATAATGATAATTAAATATATCCAATTTTTTACTATTATTAGTTTCATCAGCCATTCGTGCTATTACAATAGTAGAACATAAAAATAGAATCACTAATATCAGAATGAATAAGCCCTTACTAAATTTTGCCATCTATCTAACCTCCAATCTTTAAAAGAGTTCAAGAGTTCAAGAGTTCAAGAGTTTCTTGTCATCTTGTTCTCTTAATCAAGAGAAAATGTAATTGGTAATCTAACCCAGACAGCTACAGGTTGATTATTATTCTTTGCTGGGATAAATTTCCACTTTTTTACTGCTTCTATTGCTGCTGCATCTAGACCTCCTGGTCCTGATTGTAGAGATTTTACTACAACTACAGCTCCAACAGAACCATCTTTAAAAACTTCTGCTTCTATTATAACAGTACCTTCAATTCCGCTTTCTTTCGCAAATGCGGGATATTTGGGAGGCACTTTCTTAATAGGAATTGGATTTTCATCGTGTATCACAAATTTTGGTGTTTTACCATAACCGCCTTCTTCCATAGGAGGAGGAGGTTTTGTCAAATCTAAAGAAGTTTCACCAATAGTTTCAACAACTTCTGCGTCTTCATCCCCAGCATCACCAGATATTTCAACTGTAAGTGGAATAATTGGCTTAACTTCTTCTGGGGGCTTAATCTTTTGTCTAATTTCAGGTGGGAGATCAATCGTCTTCATCTCTTTTATCTCTTTTTTATATGGCTTGACTTCTATTTTTGGGAAGACAATAAAAGTAAAAAGGATAAGTAAAAGAGCTAAACTTACAGCTTTCTCATAATAACTCTCTACATCATCCTTCCAATCACTTATAATATCTATATTTGCTTTCATTTTAGTTATCCTATTGTCCTTTTCATCCATTATAATACCTGCCAAAAATTACAATAAATTATTTTAACTTAATGTATTGTTAATGGCTAAATATATGTTATATTCTTCTTTTTGCTTCAAATGATACTCGTAATGCTCCTGCCTTTTTTAATTCATTCATTATATCAACCATTAATCCATAATCAGCATTTCTGTCTGTCCGAAATGATACTACCATTGACGGATTATCAGATAGTTTCTCCATCATTATATATTTAACTTGATCAACCTGAATACTGAAATCATCAATAGATATAATACCGGACTGACTAACATAGATTGTAGAAGCATTGCGTCTGTTTATTTTTTGAATAGCAAATGCTTGTGGTAATGTTACGGATAATCCCTTTTCTTTAACAAAAGTCGTGGAAACCATAAAGAATATAAGTAAAAGAAATGCAATATCAGACATAGAAGCATTTGGAATCTGAGTTGATAATCTAGTTTTTCGCTTTATCTTTGCCATAGTTACCTCTTAGGTCAATCCTATCTCCAATTATTAGTGCAGTATATTGCTAGTGTACGATGAATTCCCGACTGATTACCTTGTAGATAATGATATTTTCTTTGCACCTACTTTTTGTATTCTATCTAATACTCTAACCATCATATAATATTTTGCTTTCCTGTCCGTTGTTAATGCTATCACCATATTTGTGTTACCAGTAATCTTCTCTCTAATAATATTTTCTAATTCTGTCAATGAGACAACCTGTTCATCTACTGCTACTTCACCTTTTGCATTAACCCATACTTGTGTTAAGTTTTCTTTCTTTATTTTAACTTTTTTTCCTCCTGCCTCTGTATACGGTGGCAGTGTTAAACCAAGTCCTTTTTTAGTATCGAACTTTGTTGTTACAAGGAAAAATACGAGCAAAAGAAACGCTACATCAGCCATAGAAGAAGTAGGAATAGTAGAGCTCAAATGTTTTTTCTTCTCTTTCATTAAATTCATTTTATCCTCCAAATTAGAGGAGAATTCTTTTATTTTTTAGCTACTAAAGTTTCAATCAATTTTTCTGAGCCTTTTTGCATATCAATAACCATTCCATCAATCATAGATACAAATAAGTTATTGCATAGTTGTACTGGAATGGCTACAGCTAAACCAGCAGCAGTTGTAATCAATGCTTCTGAGATACCGGAAGCAACAATAGTCGGTTCAACCTCTCCAGCAGCAGCAATAGATTGAAACGCTCGTATCATACCAACCACTGTTCCAAGGAATCCCAACATTGGAGCTAAATTGATTGTAGTAGCCAAAGCAACTAATCCTTTTTCCAGGAAAGACATCTCTAAAATACCAGCACCTTCTATTGCCTTCTCTACAGCTTCTATACCTTGATCCGCCTTTAATAAACCAGCATGTAAAATATTTGCTACTGGACCTCTGGTCTTTGCGCATATCTCAATAGCTTCATCAATATTATTTTCTTCAATATATGGAGTAATTTTCTCTAACAAATTATTCACATTTATTTTTGCATACCTCAAAGCAACAATACGCCAGATAATTGTGGCAACTGCCCAAATAACCAAGATCAACATAGGCCACATTACAAAGCCACCTTGAATATATAAATCAACCAAGCCACTGCCAACAATTTGACGAGCAAAACTTTCAAATCCACTAATTCCAGAAGCTTTTGCTGTTTCAGTTGGTTCCACTGCTTGTTTTTTTACACTATCAACTTGTACATCTCCAGTATCTGCCTGAGCCATAACAACAACAGCACATATACTACTCAATAAAAAGACCATTAGTGCCAATATAATTATCTTCTTTTTAATTCTCACTTTTATATTCCTCCTTATTTCATTACTTTCACAAGATAATTAAGAAGCCAAGAATTTCTTGTTTTCTTACGCACTACGCATTACACACTACGCATTACGCATTACGCATTACGCATGTTGTCTACCATCTATAAACAAAGCCAAACTCAATTCTTCTGCCAGAACTTCGTATTCCCGGATTCCCAGGCACAAGTTCTTTCCATATCTTGTAATAGTTTTGATCTATTTCAGTTCCATGCATATGCGCTTCTAATTCCGCTTCTTTTAGATACTCATCAATTTTGACTTCATCAAGAGGAGTGCCTGTCTTTGGGTATATACTGCGTACATTCCTTTTATCAAATAAATTATTTATCTGGCAGTATAATTCAACTTTTGATTTTTTTATCAAATCAAATTTTTTGGTGAATTTTAAGTTCGCTGTGCTTGTCCATGGCATCCTTTCAGAATTAGTATCTAAAACTTTATCATATTCAGTAATAGGTGTGTATGGAAGTCCAGAATTGATTCTCCATAAAAAAGTAAAACCTAATTGATCTGGCAATTTTAACCCAAATAATCTAAATTCCTCATCTTTCGGTATATTGAACTCACAATTAACATTAGCATTATGTCTCACATCCCAACTAAGCGGGAACTCTCGTAAGTTTCTTATTTCACTATTAACAACATCATGAGCTCCAGAATTAGTGCCCATTGCCCAAGAATATGAATAGTTCAATTTTAAACCCCAGAAATTACTAAACCGTTTACTAAAAGAGAAATCTATACCTTTAACGCTACCATAATCTTTACTTACATATTGATTATATTCCCGAGCAGCTTCTATCTTACTTCTAACTAGTTCAGTACTTACAAGATTATAAATATTTTTATAATAAGTAGTAATATCTATAAGATAATCTTCTCCAATCTGATGTCCTATACCAACTTCGTAAGTAATTGTTGTTTCTGGCTTTAGATTAGGATTGCCAACTAATGAACCACTTTCTCCTACCTCTGGTGTAGCACTTGTGAATACATACTGCATAGCAGGTAATTGACTTTGATAATTATATGCAAAATGTAGCACATCCTTTTCAGTAATAGGATGGGACACACCAAGACGAGGGCTGACCATTATTTGTAAATTTTTTGCAAACTTCTTTACTTCATAAGTACCGTCAGATTTTAGAATTTCATATTCTTTACCAAAGAGCCAATCTTTTAGATACCATACATCAAAACGAATACCCATATTTACAATCATTCCTTCCCATTCCATCTTATCTTGTACATAGAATGCACCCTGCCACGGTTTTGCTTTATATCCATCTAATTTACCAGCTGAATATTTAATAGCAGCTAATGAATCCTCATGAGAATACACCTCATATATGGTTATAGTGCCATCTTCTTCCAAAGTATCAATACGAACTGGCTCAACTTTTCCCAAGTATTCTTGCCTTCTACTTTCATAAATATACCATGGACTACCTAATACATCTTTCTCAATATTGTGGTACATAAATTCAAAACCAGTTTTAGCACTGTGAACCTCATTTATTTGATATGTAAAGTCACTTCTTAAATTATAAGTAGTAGTTTTGTCATCCAAATTAGTACCATCATAAGTTCCTGGTGCAATAAAACTAGCATTTTCTGGATTTCCTAATTCATCATAATAGACAAAATTTAGTGTCCAACCTCGTGTAGGATATTCAGGATTTTGAACCTGCTGGTCTCCTACAACTTTAAGAGGTACTTCGTTAATCTTTGTGCTACCTGTAAAATACCAGTCCCTATCAACACCTGGATCAATTTTAACATTAGTTACAAAACGACTTCCTTTAATAGTATAGAACATTTTCGGGTTAATAGAATGATCAAAAGTAAAAGATTGCCGATTATGGGTTGTTTCTTGATGTTGATAATGCTCTAATGCATAACGCCAGGAATGACTATAAGGACGATATGTTTCTTTATCACCAGTATAAGAAAAGTAAATTTTTCTCTTAGGGTCTATTTTATATTTTGTCTTAAAACGAAACTGATAATTATTAAGAAAACGGTCTCCAAGTTCTATACCTAAAAATTTATCTCGTCCAGAACCGAGTGAATTTATTTCATCTATCTGCACTTTGCTTAAGTATGAATACATTGCATCATCTTTATCAATATGATAATAATCTTTATATCTTGTATCAGTCCAGGAGCCGGATGCATTTATAAAAAATGTGAACTTGTCTTTCATTTTCCCGAATAATACAGGACCGCCAAAATTAAATTTAACTTGATCACTATTATTACCCTCTCCTATAAGGTGGTCTGTGCGATATTCAATTTTCCCAGAATATTCAGGTCCACCTGACTTTGTAACCAGATTTATAATTGCAGATTGAGCATTACCAAATTCAGCAGTAAATCCACCAGTTTGAATAGACATATCCTTTACAGCATCCATATCAAGATTAAGTCCAAATCCACCATACACAGGATTAGATACAGACATTCCGTCAACAGTATAAACAACTTCACCAGAACGACCTCCACGAATATGCATACTTTCTCCAGAGCCAACTGCACCAGCTTCAAGAGCTACGACCTCCTGTATATTCTCAATTGGCATTGCCTTGACATCTTCTGTGGAAACAATATTTACACTGCCGGTTATATCTTTATCTACCAATTTCTTTTTCGCTTTTACCTCAATACCCTTAACACCAATTGCTTCTTTATGAAGCTCAAAATTTATTGTTGTTGTTAAGTCAAGACTGATTTTTACACCTTTTACTGTCATAGGTGCATAGCCCATTTGCAAGGATTTTACATCATATGTACCAGGTGGAATATTAATAATCATATATCGGCCTTTATTATCTGTTGGACCGCCCATTTCTGTGCCTAATAATATAACACTAGCATTAGCAATTGGCTCCTTGGTATCAGCATCAATTACACGACCAACTAATTTACCAGTAGTACCAGCAAAAGTTACAGTAAAATATATTAATAACCATAAAATTGTTATTATAACTAATAATCTTTTCATAATTCATGCACCCCCAATATTTTTCATCTCAAAACTATTTTTCCTAAAAATTATGTGTCAAATTTTTCTTTCTTGTTTTTTATAAAATCCTTGTTAGCTACAAAAAACATAAATTTCTATTGAACAGCATCAGCATCTTATTCTTAAACTGTTGTTGTAAATTTGTTACTCTTTATTTTTGTATTTATAAAAGATATGTGGGTATATTTTTCTCTCTTCATTATTTAAATCAGCTTCTTTTATTAAATCTATATCCCACTCTTGCTTGAATCCCTGAAAAATTTTTTCTGCCAATAGAGAAAAACTGATTTTTCTTGTCAAGATTTGATTTATAGAAATTGTATTTTGAGCCAAAAGTTTTTTCAGAAATTCCCTTTTTTTCTCTGATAATCCATACATTAACTCAGCTAGCAATTCTTGATTATGATTCAGTAAAATAGACCCGTGTTGAAGTAAAACCCCATTTTTTCTAAACTGTGCACTACCAACAACTTTTTTCCATTTACTGTTTTCAGAACAGGATTTATATATCAATTCATATTTTGCACTACTGGAAAAACAAGGATTCTTTTTTTCATGATGCTTATGTAAAGACAATTCTTTCTTTTCTAATGACAGGTCAATGCCTGCATAACTCAATCCTCTTATTAACGCTTTACTTATTGTTTGATATGCTTGTAGAGTGGAACCGGCTAAAATTCCATCTATTCTTCCGATGACAGCATAGGTAAGTTCATCATAATGTAGGACTGCTCTTCCACCTGTAGGACGCCGAACTATAGCAAAACCCATCTGTCTCGTTTTTTCTATATCAATTTCTTGTTCTATTTGCTGATGATAACCTAATGAAATTGTAGGAGGTTGCCAATCATAGACACGAATCGTAGGTGGTGAAATCCCTTTCTGCACTCCAACCATAATTGTTTCATCTATTGCCATATTTTTTTCTGCACTACATTTGCCTGAATTAAGGAATCTCCACTTTTCCATATTTTTACCCACTAAATTATTTTTTTATAACACTTGTTTTTGTCTGTCCTGTACCTGTTAACAAATCAAAAAAATTGCCAATTCCATTATTAGAAAAGAACTTTATTAAAAGAAGCACAAGAATTAAAGCCAGAATATGCAGGATTAATTTTGGAATAGAGAGTAATTTCTTATTTCGTCTATTCCTTCTTCTTTTGTATTCATCAGTAAATTCTGACATTTTTAGTCCTACTTATTTTTAAATAATTGCTAGTTTCCCAAAGTAGTAAAATTTTTTGAGCAAGCCCTTTTTTAATTAAGGATTTCTTACTTTTACTTTGTCAAGTTACAAAAACGTTTGTTTATTCATTTATGTTGCAATGTTTCCTCTATATTTTTTGATTGATTTCTCAACTTAATCGTATATTTCATAAAACCACATCTACAATCTTTAAGAGATAGATTGTCAAATAATTATTCATCTATATTTCTATCTTTTTTATTGTCTATTATTTAATAATCCAAAGCAAAGAATGCCCAGGAGAGCTAAGTCCCCCGGGCATTCTTTATATCTATTACAATTTTTATTACCTCATCAACAGCATCTTCTTTGTCAAATAATGTTCACCATAACTTAACCTATAAAAATACACTCCACTTGGAACTGCCTTTCCCTGTTCATCTCTGCCATCCCATACTATATCTGTCTT
>QMNM01000017.1 GCA_003647765.1 Candidatus Cloacimonadota bacterium | reverse complement strand
TTCAATCTTTTAATCTTTATGAATCTTTCAATCTTTCAATCTTTATGAATCTTTATGAATCTTTTCAATCTTTCAATCTTTATGAATCTTTATTAATCTTCTCAAATATAAATTATGAAACAAAATCATAGTCCAATAGAAAAAGCATTAGACCTCAATAAAAATATTATGATGATTGCCGGAGCTGGCTCTGGTAAAACATTTACCCTGACAAAACGATACTGTAAAATATTAGATACATTCGCACAAAAACTATATTTACATAATAAACAAGATAGAAAAGGCGTTCAAAATATCCTTGTTATAACATTCACAAAAAAAGCAGCTAATGAAATGAAAGAGCGTATTTATTCCGAACTGAAAAGTGCTTTTACAAAAAAAATTACACTTGAAAATATAACTAATCTTTATCCTTATCTTTACAAAAATAAAGAATATCAAGAATATCTTATTGATACTTTTAATCAGAACTACATTTCCACAATTGACTCCTTTTGCATTCGTCTATTAAAAGAATATCCTCTTCTTGCTGATATTGACCCAAATTTTTCTATTATTGAAGATATTGACCTTGAACAGAAAAAAACTGAGTTGATAAATAATAATCTTCAAAAAATAAGCATTAAACAGAGCCAAAAAAGAATAGCATTAAAAAATCTTTTGCAAAATTGGGGATTATGGCAATTAAAGAAAAATATTAGATTTTGCCTTGATAGTTCAAATTTCTATCAAATTATGCAATATTTTGAGAATATCAAAGATAAGTCAGTAGCTCAATTATTAGAAGAATCTATTCAACAAAATCCAATACACAATATTGATGAATTTGTTAATATTCTTATATCTAAGTTGAAACAATTTAATCATCTGACAACATTACAAATAGATGTGCCAGTGATTTATATTTTAAGGCAGATATTCAGTGAATATGAGAAATATCAATATGCTAAAAATAAGCATAAAAAAGAGTGTATTACTCGCAATTTACTTCTTTTGTTGGGCGATGGTAAAAAATACTATACTTTTACAAGCTATCATCAATTAGGTAAAAAAAGTGAATGGGGTGATTCGCTCAATGAATATGAACTTATGAAATGTGTTTTACAAGAGCTTATAAAAACTTTGGAACAAATTTTCCCTTATAATAATATAAATTTTTTGCATTCTGAATATGATGAAATTGGATTTCAAGTTATAAAGGATTTTGCCAAGATTGTTGCACCCATAATGGATAAATTTTATTCTTATAAAGAGCAAAGGCAGGAATGGGAATACACGGACATTTTATATAAAGCTATTAACTTTTTGGAGACACATCCAGAGCAAAGAGCTGAATTACAAAAGCGATTTTCACACATACTTATTGATGAAATGCAAGATACGAATAATAAGCAATGGCAACTTATAAAGAACTTACTTACTGAGGAGAATAGTATTTTTCTTGTTGGTGATGATAAGCAATCTATATATCGCTTTCGTGGCGGAGATGTTACTGTAATGAAACAGATGGAAATGGACTTGAAAAATGAGTATAAAAAGGAATTGATTATAATTCCATCGCAGTGCAGTTGGCGTTCTGATTCTGCATTGATTTCTGTTGGATTTAACCCATTTTTCAATAAGGTTTTTTCAGAAAATCCAGATAAGGACTATGAAGCAAAATATCAAGAAATGATAATGCCAATAGAGCGTAATGCGAAGGGCGTAATGCGATATTATGGGCATTTCAATATTTCACTTTTGGAAACAAACCATGAGTCCAAATTGGAGAATAAGAAATTAGAAGCAAGATTAGTAGCTAAAAAAATTAATGAATTGGAACAAGATGAGCATCTACAAAAAGTGATAGAAATGGAGAATAGTCAGCGCGAGCAAGAAGGTAGAGAGCCATTGCCAAAATATGCAATTTTAACAGCAACAAGAAAGTATTTTCAGATTTACAAAGATATTTTAGAAGATGAGGGCATTTCTGCTTATATTCATTCTGGGCAGGGATTTTATGAACGCCAGGAGATTTACGATGTGTATAATTTACTCGCTTTCCTGATAAATCAGCATAATGAAGTGGCATTGTTAGGCATTCTTCGTTCACCAATATTTTCCCTATCTGATACACAAATCTTTCGTATGAAGGAAGTAGACCGACCTTCTAATGTCGTTGAAGAAAATGAAAAGCACTTATGGCAAAATGTTAAAAATAATCTTCCTGAAATAGCAGAGCAGTTGGAGAAATGGATAAAACTCTCTACAATTATTCCTTTAAACGATTTGTTAGAGTTAATAATAAGAAGTTCGTATTGGGAATTTGGTATATATGCGGACTCTCCAGATGGACAAGCAAAAGCAAATATAAACAAGCTAATTGATATTGCAGGTGCTTTCTCAGGTAAGGGCTATGGGATTATTGATTTTGTGGATTTTATGGAGCGCAAGTTTGAGTGCGGCACAATCCGAAATGGATCTAGCTCAGGTACGATAGAACCATTAGCATCTCTTAAAGTCAAAACCGACACTGTAATTATGACTATTCATAGCTCTAAGGGACTGGAATTTCCTGTGGTTCTACTCCCTGATTTGAATAATCAATTTAATTATTCTAAGAGAGAGAGCTTGATTATCAATGAGTTGGATAATAAATTGCAATTAGGATGCACAATTCAGGACAATAATGGATATAACCAAAAAATGCGTATTTTAGAAAGATTGAAGCAAAAAATAATTGATGAAGAGAAAGCAGAAAATAAACGCTTATTTTATGTGGCAGCTACAAGAGCCCAGCATTCTGTTTGTCTAATCTCACAAGTAAAATTGTCAAAACAGGGATATTTGTCAGGATTTAATAAGCCCATTAAAAATAATGAGAATAGCAAATGCATTGCTGAATGGATACCTTATGTGTATAATCTTCAACAAAAAGTCGTATTTCCTGATGATCCTACTAAACCAATTACAATTAAGCCCAATATTGAATATAATGACCAATTGGACACATTTTGGCAGAATAATTTTTCAATACAATTATACAAAATTGATAGTAAAGAGGCACATATATCAAAAGGCGTAATGCGTAATGCGAAAGGCGTAATGCGTGACGAAGTTGAAAATGTAATTATTAAAAAGCCATACTTAATGTTTCCATGTTATTCAGAATTGACTGTTCATCAAATCCTGCAAGATGTGGGTCAGGAAACTGCATTTTTCCCACAGGCAATTGGTGGTGCTGAATACGGCAAATTATTCCATAAAATTATTGAGAAAAAATTAACAGATTGGAATAAGCATTATTCACAAATAGAGAGTTTCATTAAAAAGAGATTTCATAATCCTTATATAATAGAAAATCGTTTGAAAAGAGAGCTGTATCTCTTGAAAAATAAGAACATTCTCCCTTCTGATAATGCTATACAATTTGCAGAAAAAGAACTTTACCATAAAATCAGAATGGAAGGGCAAGTCATTAAAATTAGTGGAGTAATTGATTTATTATATCAAAATCACAATGATGATTGGATTATAATGGATTTTAAGACCGATTCTGATAAATTAAGTTGTCAGGAGATTGTCAAACGCAAAAGATATGATTTACAGATGAAGATTTATTTCTGGCTTCTGAATAATGTATATGCAATCACTGCAAAAGAGGCAATACTTTATTTTTCGTATTTTGGAGATATAGTAAAGATTAACAATGATGAACAGGGAATAGAGAGTTTGTTAGACACAAAAAACACGAAATTACACAAATAATCTTTCAATCTTTATAATCTTTTCTGTGGCAAATCTAAAAAAAGAAATTATTATGATTATATTAGGTGATAATATAAAATCTTTTATTAGGCATACAAACAATCTTTTTATACTTACGCCTACTAGAAGATATAGCGAAAAATTATGGGACAAATTAGACAATGAACATCTGTTACGACCTGATATCTATATTTACAAATTTAGTGATTTTTTTGCTCATCATTTGTATTTTTCTTCACGAAAAATGCTTGACTATAGAGCTAGAAGATTATTGATAAAGAAAATATGTACACCAGAAAATCTTTTTAATATAAACAAATATCAAGGAATTATAGATTTATTAGGCAAAGCAATTGATTTGTTCAAAAACCACCAATTAACAGATAAAGATGTTAAGTACAAGCAATTTAATTATTTTTATGAAAAATATGAGCTTATGAAAAATCAGCTCAATTTTCACGATTTGTCTGATAGATTGATTTGGTGCTTATCAAAAGAATGCTTAGAACAAAATCCGAAACAGAAAATTTCGGATTCATCATTTTTATTGATTGGCAATTATTACCAGATACCAATAGAGAAAAATCTGATAAAATTTCTAATACATAATGCTAAAAGTTTTTTTGTGTACAATACAGATACAAAGCAAATTACAAATGAGTTTGATTTTAATTTTTATAATCATTATAGCACATCGCATAAGTATTATAATTTATACTATGTTTTTTCTAATCGTTTTCAAGAGGTTACTTATCTTGCAAGACGCATCTATCTAATGCTTGAAAATGGAGTAAGCCACAAAATTACACAAAAAACCACAAAAAGAGATTATGGAGTAAAAATTGATGAGATAAATGTAGTTGTTACTGATGATTCCTATTTTTCATTGATAGAAAACATTTTCCCTAAATATGGCATTAAGTATGACTTACGAAAAAATTATACAATATCATCATCGCCAATTTATACTATGATAAAAAATATACTGAATATTTTTACGGATTGTTATAATCGCAACCTACTATTTCATTTCTTTGACAACAATTTAATATCCACAGACATTGATATACAATTCATTGATACATTGATGCGTTATAAAAATCAGAACAACTTACGAAGATATTTAGAACATACTGATTTACTTATTAACAATCTAACAGATAGAGAAAAGGAGAAATTTCCACCAAAAAAGATAAAACAGGAATTTTATCGTATGAAAGAGATAATTTCCAAGTACTTTGATTTTAATGATAAATTAGTGGATAAGATACATTTTGTTATAAGAGATAGGGTAATAAAAATTATAGAAGATTTTAAGATTAAAGAAAATTTGTCTGCATTTACAAAGGAAAATATTGGTGATGAAATTTATTTTGAAGTGCTGAAAAATAAGAAGGTACTAGGTATTATTGAAGATATATTAGAGGACCTTCCGAAAACTTATGAAACTTATGATATAATTCCGCAAAATATAAGAGAATTTAACTACGAATTCAATCAATGGATAGTTAAGACAGAATATCAATTGAGAAGTAAATTTGAAGGGATTGATATTTTTGGAGTTTTAGAGAGTGTAGAAATTAGTGGTAAATACTTATTTGTATTAGGATTAAATGAAGGCAATATGCCAGAGATGCCATCAGCAAATTTCTTGTTAAATCCGCTAAAAATGAAATTTCGTAATCAATGGAAATATATTTTTGATAAATGGGCTCTCAATTATGAAAATGTGTATCTGTTTTCACCTCAAACTGATTTGCAAGGTGAAACATTACAGAAGTCAACATTTCTTGAAGAGCTTATTCCTTTACAGTATAAGGAAACAGAAGAATTATTGCAGTGTAATATGCAGGTCGGAAAACAAGAAGTAGAACGAGCTTCTGAGCTTGTTAAGATAGAGAAAGATAAATATTTGAAAGCATCGGTTTTTGAAAAAGCAATATCAGTTGAGGAGCAAGCAAAATTTTTTGTTAGTAAAAATAAGAAGTTAGCCACGCAAGAATTAGCATTGATTCCTATTATCAACAGAATCAATCAAGTTTGTATTCGTCAGGCAAATGGATTGGATTTGGAAATAAGTGAATATGAGGGCAAAATTAGAGATTTTTCTGTGGTGAATAATGTATATTCAGCCACTAAACTTGACTTATTAGCCAGATGTCCGATGAAATATTTTTTTCAAGAATTGTTGAAGATTACGCCTTTGGAAGAGGTAGAGGAAGAAATAGAAGCAAGAATTTTTGGCAGTATTTTACATTCAATTTTAGAGGAGTTTGGCAAGAGAGGTGGATTTAAGCAGAAATTTACAAAGGATGACACAAAAGGTTTAGCAAGAGCAGGCAAAATGTTAAAAGAGATTGCTGATGAGATTATACGAAAAAAGAGAATCAGGACTGAAGAATTATTTGTAGAGTATGAATTTGAGCAATATTTGAAAGGATTAGATAATAGTGAAGAAACTGGTATATTGAAAAAATTTCTGGAACTTGATTTGACTATGAATAGAAATTATACTCCAATAAAGTTTGAGAAAGGGTTTGGATTAGATATTCCTGATGTCTCTGATTCATCACATCGCAACACAGATAGATTATGGGATTTTTTAGTGCTTCAAAGTGAAGATAGAACAATCAAAATTGCTGGTAAAATTGATAGAATTGACAAAAAAAATGATGGCACTAGTCTATTGCTCTATGATTATAAAACTGGTAAAGCTAAATTGAAAGATATAAAAGATGGTATTAGTTTCCAATTGCCAATCTATTATTTAAAATGTAAACAGGAATTTGGTGAAAAAATAAATATTGCATGTGCATATTGGGAATTGAGAAAATTAAATGAAACAAAAAAATCGCAGTTTATTGGCGATTTAATCACTGAAATGGAAGTTGAAGATATAAAGTTTAATAAAGATAATAGATTAAATTCTAGCCAGAAATCTTATTTATTTACAAAAGATGATGAGATTGGAATCAATATAGAGAGATTGAAGGAGAGAATATTTGAAATTGACCGGAGATTTCATAAAGGAATTTTTCATACTACAGAATTAGATACTGATAAAGCAGGATGTAGATATTGTCAATTCAGGAAAGTTTGCCGTAGGAAAGTATAGGCATTACATAAATTTAATAAAATGCAGAGTGGATATTGAGTACCATTATAAAAACTTGACAGTATTTTTAGGAATGAAGTTCTTTATCTAATTATAAAATAAATCATTAGTGCATAAAATTGCGACGGTGTAATCCTACTTCGTTAAAACTTCGTAGGACAAGACACCGATGCTGAGTCAAATAAAGAACGCTAAAGCATTCTTTGAATAGCGTTCTATGGAGGTAAAAATGACAAAATTAGATTTGGTTAAGATGGTATCGCAGGAGACAGGAATTCTTCGTAAAGATACGAAAATTGTTGTGGATGCTTTTTTGGATGCAATAAGGACAAGTCTAATTCAAAATAAGCATATTGAATTGCGAGAATTCGGTACATTTAAGAACAAAAAACGGAAAGAGAAGCTAGGACGAAATCCGAAAACAGGTGAGCAGATTGGTATTCCTCCGCGTGTTGTTCCTACTTTCAAATTCTCAAAGATGTGGAAAAATGATGTTAATAAGAACAATAGTTAAGGAGTGTCCAATATGCCCTGTGGAAAGAAAAGAAAGAAGAAAAAAATTGCAAAACATAAGAGGAAAAAGAGATTAAGGAAAAACCGTCATAAGAAAAAGCTTAGATAACTTCCGTGCTTCTGGAATAGATATAGCATTCCACACAATATTTATCTTTGAAATATTCACGAATTTTGATAACTATATTGCCACAAAAACACAGATAGAGAAATAATCTTTGGTTAATTCGTGGCTAAAGAAATCCAATGTCTGATATCTTTTTGTGTTTTTGCCTGAAATTTCGTGCCTGTCCCATTAGATGCTTGCTTTCTAATGGGGGCTTAAAGATTCTTTACATGGTATGCTATACTTTCTATATTTGGGAATAATATGGAGCGTTCAGAAATAATTACAAAGTTGCAGAAGAAGGCAATTTCCATTCGGTATGAAATAATCAAGATGATAGGCAAAGCTGGTTCTGGTCATCCGGGTGGTTCTCTTTCATCTGCTGATATTGGAGTAGCACTATTCTTTTATCAGATGCGTTATCAGGCAGATAATCCAAAATGGGAGAAGCGTGACCGCTTTATTCTTTCAAAGGGACACGCTGCTCCTTTGCTTTATGCACTGCTTGCACAAGCTAACTTTTTTGACAAGAAACACCTTTCAACATTCCGTCAATACAAATCAATTTTACAAGGACATCCAGCATCTTATCTTACTCCTGGTGTAGAAGTTTCAACTGGTTCTTTAGGACAGGGACTATCAATAGCTGTAGGCATTGCTCTCGCAGGTAAAATGGATAAAAAATCTTATAATGTCTACACTTTACATGGTGATGGTGAATTAGATGAGGGTCAAATCTGGGAATCTGCAATGTTTGCATCCCATAAAAAACTGGATAATCTCTGTGCTATAATAGACCGTAATCATCTTCAAATTGACGGAGTTACAGAGGTAGTTATGGCATTAGAGCCATTGGTACAGAAATGGCAAGCATTCGGATGGCATACAATTGCTATTGATGGACATAACATAGGACAAATTATATCCGCTTTTGATGAGTTCCTGACTATAAAAGATAAGCCAACTGTAATCATTGCTAAAACTGTGAAAGGTAAAGGCGTATCTTTTATGGAAAATAAAGCTAAGTGGCACGGAAAAGCACCAAAAGGTGAACTGCTAAAAAAGGCATTGAAAGAATTAAGCACAAAAAAAGATTAATCTCGGATAGTTGGCATGATTTGTAAGAAAATCTGAAAAAGTTGATTAAATTAATGTAGTATATTTTTATTTTTAACCTTCTAAAGTATGAAACAAGTATTTATTATTGCTGGACCAAATGGAAGTGGTAAAACAACTTTAGCAAAAGAACTATTAGTGCAAGACGATATAGAATTCGTTAATGCAGATGAAATTGCAAGAGAAATTAATCCCGAAGATGTTGAGAGTGTAAGAATTAAAGCAGGGAAGTCCTTTTTAGCTAGAATAAGAGAGCTAATAAAAAAGAATAAACCCTTTATGTTTGAGAGCACTTTGTCTGGAAAGTATTCCAAAAAATTAATCACAAAATTAAGAGATGCTAAATTTAGAGTTATAATAGTATTTGTATTTGTAGATAATCCTGAAATAGCTATTAACAGAATAAAAGTAAGAATAAACAATGACGGTCATTATATTTCAGATAAAGATGTTATAAGACGATTTTATAGAAGTAAGAATAATTTTTGGAATATCTATAAAAATATGGTTGATGAATGGGAACTATTTTATAATGGGGAAAAGGAATTTTTACAGGTTGCAATTGGCAAAAAAGAACATTACACTATTACTAACGAAGAATTTTTTAATACATTCTTAAGGAATTTATAAATATGGATAAAAAATCTTATGAATTATTTTTGAAAATTACAAGAATTGGTAATCGGGCAGTAAAGAAAGCACAAGAAGAAAATAGAAGAAAAGGACTTCCAAATGTATATTCCAGAAATGGAAAGATAATTTTTGAGTTACCAGATGGAACAATTACTGAGCATTATGATTTTAAGAAAAGGCATTAAAAGGAAATAAATGCAAAACAAACAAGAACTAGTCCCAATCCGTGATGGTTATGGCAAAGCATTATTGAAATTAGGTGAGATAAATCCAGATGTAATAGTATTAGATGCTGACTTATCAACTTCAACTCGGTCTAATTGGTTTGCAGAAAAATATCCAGAACGCTTTATTGATGTTGGAATTGCCGAGCAAAATATGGTCAATATTGCGGCTGGACTTAGTATGGAAGGCAAAATCCCTTTTGCTACCACTTATGGTGTATTTATATGTGGACGAGCATTTGACCAGATACGAAATACAGTATGTTATTCAAATCTCAATGTAAAATTAGTTGGCTCTCATGGTGGAATTTCTGTAGGCCCAGACGGCGGTAGCCATCAAACAATTGAAGATATCGCATTGATGAGAATATTGCCAAATATGACTGTGGTTGTCCCTTGCGACCATATCCAAGCGTATAAAGCTACTTTACAACTTGCTGAATTAAAAGGTCCTGCATATTTACGATTAGCACGAGAGCCTACTGCAACAATCACTTCTGAACATTGTGAATTTCAAATTGGCAAAGCAGATATAATGACAGAAGGCAATGATATTGTAATAATATTTGCTGGCACTATTGGAGCAGAAGTTATAAAAGCAGTTCCTTTGCTGCATCAAAAGAATATTTATCCAACTGTGATAAATATGCATACTATCAAGCCGATTGATAAGGATGTGCTAATTAAATATGCAAGGAAATTTGGCAAGATAATAACAATTGAAGAGCATTTAAAAGCTGGTGGATTAGGTTCTGCTGTGGCTGAATTTTTAGCAGAGAATGCTCCAACGAAAATGAGAATGTTTGCTATTGATGACAGATTTGGTGAGTCAGGTCAGCCAGATGTTTTACTTGATGCTTTTGGGCTTTCTGCTGAAAAAATCTGCCAAAGAGTAGAAAAGTTTTTATATGAGGGATAATTGTAAAAAACTTGCAGGAGTTTATTTATAAAAATGATAGCAATAAATGGAATATATAATGGGAAAGATTTTATTCCCTTAGATAATTTTCCTAAGAAGAAAAAATTTAAAGTTGTAATTACTTTTATTGAAGAAATTGCGATGAATGAAAGCGAAGATATACGGAATTTCTCAGCACAGACCAAAGGACTTTCTTTTTGGAAAGATGAGCGTGAAGATATTTATCAGGACTATTTAGAAAAGATGTAGGATGAAAACAGGAGATATTATTTTAATCCCATTTCCTTTTGCCGAATATACAAATCGGAAAGTAAGACCAAGTGTTTTGGTCTGTTTAACAAAGGACAAATATAAGGATTTAGTAGTTTCTGCAATTAGCTCTGTGGTTCCTGATAGATTAAATGAAAATGAGATATTAATAAGACCTGATAAAACAAATAATCTAAGAACGGAATCTGTGATAAAAGTAGATAGGATTGTACCTGTAAAAGCTGAAGATGTGATTGCCAATATTGGTGAATTAAATAAAGATGATTTGGCTAAATTTAAGAGGAAATTCAAAAATTTAATTGATGAGTGATAACAGCAGATCGGAATTCATTTTAAATCCTATTTGTAATGGCGTCTTTTTAGGACAGATTTGGTGAGTCAGGTCAGCCAGATGTTTTACTTGATGCTTTTGGGCTTTCTGCTGAAAAAATCTGCCAAAGAGTAGAAAAATTTTTGTCTGGGAAAAATTGCACTCCTGTATAAAGTTTCAAAACAATAACTTGAAAGCAATCAGGTTTGTTATGCCTATCAATTACAAGAGATGAGATGATTTATAAAGAAATCGTATTAAAATATAATAGCAGATTAGATGACAAAGATTTGTTTACTATTCGGTTATTTAATGAGTCATTCGGGGAAAATGAAATAAAATTAGAACATGACAGTAACCGAGTAATCATCTTGTTAAAAGAGATTGATATTAATAAGTTGAAAGATGTATCTACTCGCTTTTCTTCTTATACTGATAAAACAATTTTCCAGGATTTAATTCATTCAATAGAACAGATAAAAAGCTACGGAATCAAGGGAAAGAAAAGAAACTATGTTGATTATAATAAGGAAAGAAAAGTAAAAGGTAGGAAGAAAAAACAAGCTAAAAGAAGCCAATACTATTATGCTCAAGGAAACGCTTTCACAAAAGAAGAAAATAAATTTCCAGATAAATATGTAAATCAAATTATTATTGGTAATAGTGAAAACATATTAAACAATATTCCTGAT
>QMNM01000016.1 GCA_003647765.1 Candidatus Cloacimonadota bacterium | reverse complement strand
TACACGAAAACACACAAAACCTTGTTAGCCACAAATAAATAGCGTTCTTTAGAATGCTTTCTTCAACTTAGCGCGTGGATTTATCCACTCGCAATTAGTTTAAACTTATAATAATAAAATTACTACACTGCGTAAGTCCTAATATTGTAAAATCGTTAAAACGGTTATGAATATATCATTCTGCGTTCACTGTCTATCAATCAGAATTTACTTTACACAGCAGTAGGTCTAATTTGAATACAACTATAACTTATTTTATATTACTTTGTGTCCTCTGTGGCTACTTTTAATGGACTATGTTAAAAAATAAAAAAATTTTAATTGGGATTAGTGGTGGGATTGCCGCATATAAAATTGTAGATGTAGTCAGTAGATTGAGACAATCTAATGCAATAGTTAAAGTCATTATGACAGAACATTCCAAGAATTTTATCCATCCATTAACATTTCAGACAATTTCTGGGAATAAAGTAGCAAATGATTTGTTTTCTGAAATTACATCATTTTACGGTAAGGTGGAGCATATATCTTTATCTGATTGGCCAGATTTATTTTTGATAGCCCCTGCAACTGCAAATATTATAGGGAAAGTTGCTAATGGCATAGCAGATGATTTGCTCTCAACAGTAATAATAGCAACTAAAGTTAAAACAGTTTTTGCACCATCAATGAATGTGAAAATGTATGAAAATGTTATTGTTCAGCAGAATATTGCCAAACTAAAAGAATTGGGCTATTTTTTCATAAGACCGGACAAAGGGCATTTAGCTTGTGGCTATGAAGGTTTGGGAAGATTACCACAGCCAAAAGTAATTGTGGATTATGTAAAAGTCCTTTCTAATTATTCCTATGATTTGACAAATACAAAAATATTGGTAACAGCCGGAGCTACAAGAGAATATTGGGATGAGGTTCGCTGTATTACAAATGATTCCTCTGGCAAAATGGGCTATGCTATTGCTCAATCAGCAGCTATACGAGGTGCAAAAGTAACGCTCATCAGTGGGCAAACAAGTTTATCCAATCCAAAAGGTGTTGATGTTAAACAGGTAATTTCTGCAAAAGAGATGTATGATGCTGTTATGCAGTATAATAAAGATAGCGATATTATCATTATGACCGCGGCAGTGGCTGATTATAAATTTGCAGAACAGATAAAAGGCAAAATGAAAAAGAAAAATAAGATTTCTGTAAAATTGGTTTCTACTATTGATACATTGAAAAAATTAGGCAGTATTAAACGGCAAGGACAAATATTAGTGGGCTTTGCCGCTGAGATGGAACATCTAAAAAAATACGCTATGATAAAGATGCAAGAGAAGAACTTGGATATGATTATAGCAAATGACATTTCAATAGCTGGACAAGATAATACTAGCTTCACTATTTTCAGTAAAACTGTAAAAAATAGTTTCGTTAATATTCCTAAATTTCAAGCAGCTAATCTTATATTAGATGAGATAAAGAATTTAAATGTATAAATATTTTAAGATTGCTAAGCAGTCTGCTTTGTCAGCTGGGAAAATATTAAAAGATAACTTTTTGAAGCAGAAAAAAATAGAATATAAAGGAAGAATAGATATAGTTACAAATGTGGATAGAGAAGCAGAACAAGAAATAATGAGGATAATTCGTAAGCATTTTCCTGAACATAATATATTAACAGAAGAGACCAAAACTACTATTGATAAAAATATTGAATATTGCTGGGTTATTGATCCTTTAGATGGCACGACAAATTATGCTCATCGGTTTCCTTTTGTAGCAGTTTCCGTAGGATTGCAAATCAAAGGCGAAAGTGTAATTGGAATAGTATATAATCCTATTTTAGATGAACTATTTTGGGGAATAAAAGGTGAAGGTAGTTTCGTGGGTAATAAAAAAATATGTGTATCACAAACGAATAAGTTAAGCAAAGCATTTTTAGCAACAGGATTTCCTTATGATGTTGCAGTAAGCAAAGAGAATAATTTGGATCATTTTGCGAGAATGATAATGAAATGTATGGCAATACGCAGAGCTGGAAGCGCTGCTTTAGATTTATGCTATCTGGCTAATGGTATATTTGACGGATTTTGGGAATTAAAACTTCATCCTTGGGATACAGCCGCAGCTATGGTAATTGTCCAAGAAGCAGGTGGAAAAATTACAAAATTTGATGGCACAGAATTCAATATCTTTGATAAGAAAATCATTGCAAGTAATGGCATTATACATCAACAAATGCTCTCTGTATTAAATGAGAAGTAAATAGTATCGCTTCACGCATTACAACCGTGAAACCCGACTCGAGTTCAAAGAACCCGAGTCGAGTTTCTGTGAAAAAAATCCCATAGGGATGAGATACTTTCCAGAATATTCTTATTGATTTTGCCTCTGTAATCCCGTAGGGATGAAATAATTATAGCAATAATTACAATAGTAAATCATAGCTCCGTAGGAGCGATATAAATGGCTTTAACCATTTTTACCCCATTAGAAATTTGGATTTTAATATTTTATTAGACTTATACAGGACTACCCCAATATGATTCATTCTTCAATAATTTTTACATACACTTTTCTATTTCTGGGACCGTCAAATTCACAAAAATACAATGATTGCCAAGTGCCTAATACCAAATCTCCATTCTCAATAATGAGTTGTTCACTGCATCCGATAATACTGGATTTTATATGAGCTGCTGAATTCCCTTCTAAATGACTGTAATTATCATCAAGAGGAATAATCTTATCCAACTCTTTTAGTATATCCTTTCTAACAGAAAAATCCGCTCCTTCATTGATAGTTATACCAGCAGTTGTATGAGGAGCATATACTACACAAATCCCATTTTTTACTCCTGATTCTCTCACAACTTCTCGTATTTGATGAGTTATTTCTACAAAATCAAATCTGCCTTTTGTGCTTACTGATATAGTTTGCATAATTACACCCCTTCCACAACTAATTTTGATAAATCTGCTCCTTTTAAAAATAAGCTCTTTACCATTCGTAATAGTGCCATTCTATTCTCTCTTATTTTTTTATCTTTTACCATTATCATCACATTGTCAAACAGATTATCAATTTCTGTGCGACAAGAGAGAAGTAATTCAAAAATTCTGTGATAATTTTTTTTGTACAACTCCGTCTCAAATTCTGGTTTAATTAGCATTATCTTTTGATAGAGTGATTTTTCTGCATCTTCCTGAAACAACGATATATCCAATTCATTTTCAGATTGTGAACTCATCAAAATATTAGCCACTCTTTTATAGCCAATAACCAATCTTCGGAAGTCATTTCTATTTTTAAATGCTTGTAAATCTTCTGCTCTTCGTGTTAAATCCAAAATATGATAAAAATCTCCTGCCATCACAGCATCAATTACATCGTATTCAACACCAATTATATCAGGGTCAGAAAGAAATGTTTTGATTCTCTGTTGGAGAAAATCATCAATTTGCATTTTGACTTTCCCTTTTTCAGAAATGATTTTGTCCTGTAAGATATCAAGTGTGAATATAAATACTTTTTCTAAATTCAGATTGATTTTATAATTATACAAAATTTTCAATATTCCTTGTGCGGCTCTTCGCAAAGCAAAAGGGTCATTAGAACCGCTTGGAATTAGTCCAACACAAAAGCAGCTAACAATATTATCAATCTTCTCTGCAAGAGATAATATTATACCTGTATTTGTGTTTGGCAATATATCATTTTTAAATTTCGGTAGATATTGCTCATAAATTGCTTTTGCTACTTCCTCATTTTCACCGTCATTTAGAGCGTATTGATAGCCAATAAATCCCTGTAATGATGTGTATTCCTTCTCATTAAGCATCAATGTTGTCAAATCTGCTTTGGATAGCATTGCAGCTCGGATGACTTTCTCTGGTGAAACATTCAGTTCCTTTGCTAAAAATTTACCTATTTTTTGCATACGAATACTCTTTTCGTATAAAGTACCTAATTTTTCTTGATATACTATCTTATTCAATTGCTCAATTCTGCTATGTAAAGGAACTTTCTGGTCTTCATCATAATAAAATTTAGCGTCAGATAGACGAGCACGAATTACTTTTTCATTACCATATCTAATATTATCCTTTGCTTGTGGACTACCATTGCTTATACATATAAAGTAAGGGAGTAATTTATTGTCATAACCTTTTAATGCAAAATATTTTTGTGTCTCAGTTAGAGTAGTGATCAAAATTTCTTGTGGCAGATTAAGAAATGCTTTATCAAATTTACATAAAATCGCTAATGGATATTCTACAAGATTGGTTACAGTATCAAACAATTTCTCATCAGCAATTTTTCCATGAATTTCATTTTCAATCGCTTTCACTTGTTGCTTTATGAGTTCTTTTCTTTTTTCAACATTTGGGATAACAAAATGTTGCATTAGTTTATTCTCATATTCATCCACATTATTGATTATAATTGTGTTATCCAAATTTTCAAAACGATTACCAAAAGTAATTCTATCAGAGCAAATATCTTCTAATTTAACTGAAATCACTTGTTCATTTAATAGGGCAAGTATCCAACGAATAGGTCGTACAAAAGTTAACTTGTTAGTTCCCCATTTCATTGATTTTTTGAAAGGTATTTGCTCAATGAGTTGTGGAATTATCTGTCCTAATATTTCAGTTGTATCCTTTCCATAAATAATCTTTTTTAATGCTAAATATTTTCCTTTATCAGTTTGTTTAAGGTAAATATCCTCTTGTTTAGCATTTTTACTTTTCAAGAAGCCCAGACCTGCTTTAGTAAGATTGCCTTGTTTATCATAAGAAATTTTTGCAGGTGGACCCATTACTTCTTCAATTAAATCCTCTTGTTTGTCTGGTAATCCAAAAATCGTTATTGCAAATCGTCGTGGCGTGGAATATCTTTTCATTTCTGTAAAATGTAGACGACTATTCATCAAATTCTTAACAAAAAAAACTTCTATAAAATCCATTGCATCTTTAATAATAGAAGATGGAACCTCCTCAACTCCAATTTCTAATAAAAATTTTTTGTTCAGCAATTGCTCCTTCCTTAGTTTAGAGAATTTATGATTACGGCATCCTGATTTTCTATAACTGGCATTACGCATTACGCCCTACGCTTTACGCATTACGCTTTTTATTTTACTATATTTCCATCTTTTAGCATAATTGTTCTGCTAGCTCTCTTTGCTAAATACTGTTCATGAGTAACCATTATAATAGTGTGTCCTGATTTGTGTAGTTCTTCAAATATGGATAATATATTAGAGCCAGCAGTAGAGTCCAGATTTCCTGTTGGCTCGTCTGCAAGGATTACATTAGGATTGTTAACTAATGCTCGTGCAATTGCTACTCTCTGTCTTTGACCTCCTGATAGCTCTGATGGCTTGTGATTAAGACGATCGCCTAAACCAACCTCTGTTAATGTCTTTTCTGCAATTTCTCTACGCTTTCGTCTACTTAATCCAGAATAAAGTAAAGGTAATTCAACATTCTTTAATATATTTATATGTGGTAGTAAGTTAAAAGTTTGAAATACAAATCCTATTTTACAATTACGAATAGCTGCTAATTTTTTTTTGTTTAATGTGCTGACCTCTTCTCCTTCTAGGAAATATTTTCCTTGTGTTGGAGTATCAAGACATCCTAATATATGCATCAGAGTGGATTTTCCAGATCCAGATGGACCAGTTATTGCTACATATTCCCCATTTTCAATTTGAATGTCAATACCTCGTAATGCCAGAACTTTCACCTTTCCCATTTCATATATCTTTTTTATGCCCTCTGTTTTAATTAACATTTTTATCTTAATCCTTATAGTGCTAATAATAAGTTATAGTATAGCGTAGTGCGTAAAAATTGTGTTCAAATTACGCCTACTATTTTACCGACTTTTTCAAATTTTTCCAGAGCTAAATCTAATTGTGCATCTGTATGAGTAGCCATAAAGCTTGCTCTAATTAGTGTATCATTAGGTGGTACTGCTGGTGGCACAACAGGATTTATAAATACATCTTCTTCTGCTAAATATTTCCACATTTTAAATGCGGTCATCATTTCGCCCACATGAAGTGGTATAATAGGCGTCTCACTATTTCCTGTGTTATAACCCATTTTGTCAAATCCATTTTTCATTTTTTTAGTATTATGCCATAGATTTTCAATCCGTTCAGGTTCTTGCTGCATTATATCTATTGCGGCAATTACAGCAGCGGCCGAGGCTGGCGGAATACTGGCACTAAATATAAGAGGTCTTGAATTATGCTTTATATATTCAATCACTTCTTTTTTAGCCGCAATAAATCCACCAATTGAAGCCAATGATTTACTAAAAGTTCCCATAATGATGTCAATTTCGTCATCTATACCAAAATGGCTGGCAGTGCCTGAACCCTTATCGCCTAATACTCCAATAGAATGAGCATCATCAACCATAACCCGAGCAGAGTATTTTTTGGCTAATTCAGTAATCTCTGGCAAATGAGCAATATCCCCTTCCATACTAAAAATACCATCAACTATAATCAATTTTGCCTTATCTTTTGTTTTGGATAGAACCCTTTCTAGGTCATTCATATCGTTATGATTAAATCTTTGCATTTTGCCATAAGATAATTGGCAACCATCAATAATACTTGCATGGTCTAACTTGTCAGTTATCACAATATCATCTCTCTGCACGAGTGTAGATATTGTGCCTAAATTTGATTGAAATCCAGTAGAGAAGGCTAGAGCCGCTTCCTTATGTACCATATCTGCTAATTTTTCTTCAAGCTCAATATGAATGTCTAATGTGCCATTAAGAAAGCGTGAACCAGCACAACCAGTTCCATATTTCTTTATGGCATTTATTGCCGCTTCTTTTACCTTAGGATGATTAGTTAAACCTAAATAACTGTTTGAACCAAGCATCAAAGTCCTCTTGCCATCAACTATTACTTCTGTATCCTGTTCAGAATTAATAACACGAAAATAAGGGTAAAAACCTAATTTCTTTACTCTCTCTGGCTCTTCATAATTCCAACATTTTTCAAATATATCCATTTATTACTCCATAATGTCTTTTGCAACAAACATATATATCTTAAAAAACCCCTGTTACGCACTACGCATTACGCTGTGTTCTCTGTGGCATAATTCTCTCTCTGTGCCCTCCGTGTCTCTGTGGTGAATTTACGCATTACGCACTACGCATTACGCATTACGCACTACGCATTTTGTATGTCCATTTGTTTCTATCCTAATTTTATATAATTTCAAATTGTCTTAAGCTGTTATAAGAGACGACCATAATAGTTTTTATCAAATATACAGCTGGGACAGTGAAGAACATTCCAAGTATGCCAAATGCATATCCACCAGCAATAACAGTAAGTAAAACTAAAAGTGGATGCATTTTTATCTCTTTACCCATAATTGAAGGGAAAAGAATTATGCTATCTATCTGCTGGATTATAAGATGCACTATTAACACATAGATAACATAGATGTTCGGCTTAGGACTTGCTAATACTACTATTAGAGCAGGAATTATGCCAATAATAGGTCCAAAATATTTTATTGGATTAGACAATCCAATTATAATGCCCAATATTAAAGCATATTTGATGTCTAAAGCAAGCAATCCAACTACTGATAATATAGTTACTATCAATGTCTCTATTAACAATGCACGAAAAAATCTACCAAAGCTTTCTTCAATTTTCTGAAATAGATGTAAAGTGAACTCAAAATAGCGGTTTGGGATAATTCTGAAAAAATTCTTTCTGAATGTGTCCTCATCTCTTAATAAAAAAAACCCGATTACCGGCACAATAATCAGAAATGATAATCCAGCAAAAATACCACTTATTGATTTAATCACAATTTGTGGTAATTGCCCTATAAAAGCACCAATACGCTGACTTAATAATTCGTTATATTGGTCAAACTTAATAAATGGAAGTGCTGCCTTTATCTTTTCAAAGAAAGTATCCAACTTTCCTAAGCCTATGGATTGTAAGTTAATTGGCTCCTCTTTTTGTATCATTTCCGTTAATAGATTTGTAAAATCTATAATCTGATCTACAATCTGTGGGATTAAGCCCAAAATAAAGAAAGTCAATATTACAGCAATTATTACATAAATAAATAAAATAGATAATGTACGCTTTATATGATATCTTTCAAAATAATGAACTAATGGAGAAATTAGATAAGCTAACAAAAAAGATACAATAAGATAAGATATAATAAATTTATATAAATAAATACATAAAATTACAGCAAATAGAACAATAAGATAAAATGTGAGTTTAACGATATTAATGTTCTTTATATTCATTTGTCAATCGGCTGTGTTTTAATTTTTCATTAAGATGAATAATGTGTTGGCTAAGGATTTTTCCTAAACTAAATAAGATTTTATTTCCACCTCTGGGAAATTTGTTAATAAAACTTTTAAATTCTGTTTTTGAGATTGCATACATTGCTGTTTCTTTTACAGCCATACAAGAAGCAGTCCGAGAAGTATCTAAAAAAAGTCCAAATTCACCAAAAAAATCGTATTCACCAAGTATATTTAATTCAATTTCCTCACCATTTTCCTTTTCAATGTATATCTTTACTTCGCCACTCTTGATAATATAAAATACAATATTAGGATAACCATTTTTAAAAATTATCTCTCCCTGGGAGAACTCTCTTTTATGAATACATTTTGCCAAATGATGCAACTCAGTAGAACTTAAATTGGTAAATAGCTCAAATTTAGATAGGAACTTTATCATTTCTTTGTCCTCTTGTTCTATGGGCTTTTTTATAGATAAAAATTTCATTTGCACTCCACTCTTCCATATATTTCATTTCTATAGTATAATCAAAAAGTTAATGTTAGTTTGTTGAGTTTGTATTAGTTAGCGATTAAATCCCGTTATATATTTATCAAAATAGAATTTGCTATTATCTTTTTCGTCCCTTAATATATCTGTATAGCCACGATATAAAAAGAAAAGATAATACAATTGTAGCAATAACGGCTCCCCAAATTCCTAATAAGCTAAGTGTAGTTACAATAATCCCTGCTAAACAAACGCCAATAAAAATGCACAGTAAAGATGTAAAAAAGTTTATGCCAAAAAGATATGCCGCAATAGAGCCAGTCCAGGCACCTGTTACAGGCAGAGGGATCATTACAAAAATAATTAGTCCAATTTCCTCATATTTCTCAATGATTTTACCTTTTTTCCGTGTCCTGGCAAATAGCCAATCAAAGAATCTTTTGAAAATTGGAATGGGATAAAGAACTTTAGTTATATATTTAAGGAAAAGCAATACGAATATTATAGGAATCATATTGCCAACAACAGCGAGTATATAAGTTTTTAGCCAATGAATTTTGTAATAATTTATACCAATAGGGATTGCTCCGCGTAGTTCAAAAATAGGCAAAGTTGCTATACTCGTTACAATCAGTTCATTGGGAATATTTTTGCTTTCTAAATAATGTGTAATTTTTCCTGTTTTATCGTCTTTTTGATTTTCTTGGGCAAAACATACAATATTGATAGTTAATAACAATAAAGCAATTATCAGAGATGCATAGTGCGTAGTGCGTAATGTGTAGAATCCATTTCGTTGCATTTTTCTTAATAAGTCCATCCATATTTTCCTATCAAAGGTACAAATATACATCCACCGAATTCTTCTCTATCTATATCATTTCCTCTTTTAGTTAAACGGGTTAAAATTTGACTAAAACGATTTCCATAAGGTAAAATCATTCTTCCATTGTTTGCTAATTGTTCAACTAATTTTTCTGGAATTTTAGGTGCACCTGCGGATATAATGATAGCATCAAATTCTTTTATTGAAGGATATGTGTTTCCCCATCCTTTTGTTCCATCTGATACTTTTATGTAAATATTCTCATAATTCAATTTATTTAGTAAATCTCTTGCTTTCCTGGCTAATGAAGCTATTCGTTCAATAGAGCAAACTGTATCAGCCATCTCTGCCAATAACGCTGTTTGATATCCAGAGCCAGTGCCAATTTCTAATACTTTATCAGAAGATTTCAATTCCAGAAGTTCTATCATCAGTGCAATAATATATGGCTGAGAAATGGTCTGTCCTTCACCTATAGGTATTGGGAAATCCTGATAAGCATTGTATCTACTATGTTCAGGCACAAACAGATGTCTTTCAACTTTCCTCATTGCATCAAGCACTTTCTCATCAGTAATACCACGACTAATAATCTGTTCCTGTACCATCAATTCTCGTTGTTCTTCAAATCTCATTCATACTCCTAATAGGTAAAAATTTTTAGCCATCATTAGATAACAATCATCTAACGGTGTAAGCACCAATCATGCCATAGGCATATCAAGCTCTGGCATTATATTGCTATTTATTCTCAACTTGTCAAACCATGGTTGAATTTTAGCATAAATTTCTTTATATGTCATATCAACTTTTAGAGGAGTTATAGATACATAGCCCTGTTTTATAGCTGAATAGTCGGACTTATCATTTCCGAACCATTTAGGTGGATCTCCGCCGATAAAATAATATGATTCGCCACGAGGATCTTTTCTTTCCAAAATAAAATCACTATACTTACGATGTCCTAAACTTGTAAGTTTAACCCCTTTTATTTCTTTAATTGATAAAGGTGGAATATTGATATTCAAAATAGTATCTGGAAAGATGATACTTTTCAAATCATTTTGAAGTAGAAAATCTACAATTTTTGCCGCTTGTTCAAAGCTACCTTTTTCACGAGAAGTGAGTGATACAGCTATAGATGGTATTCCTGAGTTCATTCCCTCTATTGCTGCGGCTACTGTGCCTGAATAAAGCACATCCTCGCCCATATTAGCACCATTGTTTATCCCTGAAATAATCAAATCAGGTGGGATATTTAAGATGATATTGTGTAATGCTAAAAGAATACAATCGGTTGGTGTGCCATCTGTAATATATTTCTTATCAGATATTTTACGAATCCGTAAAGGATTGTGTAAAGTTAATGAATGAGAAACTGCACTCCGTTCTCTATCCGGTGCTACAATGAAAACTTCGTACTTTGTGTCCAATACTTTTTCTAACGCAGTTATTCCAGAAGCAAAGAAACCATCATCATTAGTTAATAAAATTCTTTTCATCAAAATAATCCTATGATTTTTCCTATGTAATATGCCAATAATAAAAATAAAATTGTGCCTAGTCCAAATAGTATTTTTTCAAAAGTTATAATTGTTTTGTCAATCGTCTTAATTTCATATCTTTTCCTCTTATGTCCCTTTTTGTTAATGTCCTTTGATAATTGTATAGTATATTGAAAATCAGTAAGCCATTTTATATTGCCAGAGGAACTGCGATAAGGATGTAATCCCTGTTTTATATAGAATTGATATGTCTTTTCATCAATTCTATATCGGTTCAAATCTTTTTCCTCAATTGGAATAATAACTTTATTTTTTTTTGCCATTATCTTATATTATATTTTATATTATATTTTTTACTGAACTCAACTTTTAATTCTTGGTAATCCTGTATAAATAGTTGCATTCAATTTGAGATGCTTTATTTAATAAATCATTCACCCCTACTTTGGGTGGACTATCTATTTTTTATCAAAATTCTTTGGATTTGAGATTAGCTGTAAAGAAAAAATTTTGCTTATGTAAAGTTTGACATTAGAATTTCATATTATGCCTTTTTGGGTGAAAGTAAAAATGTGGAGGTTGTATTATGAAACAATTTGATGT
>QMNM01000015.1 GCA_003647765.1 Candidatus Cloacimonadota bacterium | reverse complement strand
GGTTTATCTGATATGTACAAAAAACCGTTAAAACGGTTATATATTAGTTATTACCTTATATACCCACGATTAAAATCATATGCCTCTATCAACAAAAATATAGAAAATGTGTATATCCTAACTTTACAAAGAACCAGTTATAGAGATTTTTAAAGTGGACTAATGAATATTAAAAAAAATATTCTCTGTGTTCTCTGTGTCTCTGTGGCTAATATTTCGTGAACTTCGTGGCTATGATATATGATTTAGCATTCCTAAAATGGAATGATGGACTGATGTTTTGTGCTATACTTTAATATCCTTTTTTCAATAGAATTAGTAGAACTGAAATATCAGCATTTGTAACACCTGGAATTCTGGACGCCTGTCCAACTGAATAAGGTCTTACTTTATTCAATTTTTCCCTAGATTCATAAGATAATGCCTTTGCTTGAACATAATTAAAATCTGACGGTATCTCTTTGTTCTCCAAATACTTAAACTTTTCAATGTTCTCCATTTGACGCTTTATATAACCAGCATATTTTATCTCTAAATTTATTTTATTCTTTATCAATTCACTAACATCATTTTCAATCTTATAGCCATATTTTTGTAAGTCATCAAAATTTATGTTTGGCCTCTTCAATAAATCAATATATTTAATTTTCTGTTGTAAATCTTGTTTATTAGATACTGTTTGTGTAGTTATCTTTTCTAATTCTCTTTGTTTTATAGCGAGCATATTTTGGAATTTATCATATATTTCCTTTTTAACTATACCCAATTCATATCCTAATGGCATCAATCTTTCATCAGCATTATCTTGACGAAGATTGAGGCGATATTCTGCCCTTGAAGTGAACATACGATACGGCTCATCAGTGCCTTTTGTAACCAAATCATCAATCAGAACGCCGATATAAGAATTTGCTCTATCAAAAATTATAGGTGATTTTTTTTGAATTTTGCGTACAGCATTGATTCCAGCAACAATACCCTGTGCACCTGCTTCTTCATAGCCAGAAGTGCCATTTATCTGACCTGCTAAAAATAGCCCTTCAATCTTTTTTGTTTCTAAACTTGGATATATTTGGTCAGGTGGGATATAATCATATTCTATAGCGTAGCCAAATCTTACAAAGTGAGCATTTTCCAAGCCCTTTATTGATTTGACAATTTTTCTCTGCACATAAGGCGGAAAACTTGTTGAAATACCATTAGGATAGATTTCGTTACTAATTAGACCTTCTGGTTCTAAAAAGACCTGATGTCGCTTTTTTTCAGGGAACTTCTTAATTTTATCTTCAATAGAAGGACAATAACGAGGTCCTATCCCTTTAATATTACCACTAAATAATGATGATTCTGTAATATGTTCTTTAATTATTTTGTGAGTATTCTGATTCGTATATGTGAGATAGCAAGGGAAATAATTTTTTGGAATTATATTAGTATAATGTGAAAATTTTACAGGAGGTTCATCTGGTTCTTGCACTTCTAATACTGAAAAATCAATCCTTCTTTTATCCAGTCGTGGAGGCGTGCCTGTCTTGAATCTGCATAATTCCAATCCATTAGCCAACAAAGAATATGATAATTTGTCAGCAGATAATTCACCTGCTCTGCCACTGGTGTAATGCTTTTTCCCAACATGAATAAGCCCTCTGAGAAAAGTCCCATTTGCTAAAATGACGGCTTTTGCTAAATATCTCTCATTATAATTCGTTATTACTCCTTGAATTTTATTATGCTTGACAATAATTTCTTCAATGATGCCTTCAATTATGTCCAGATTATCCTGTTGTTCAAGAGCATTCCGCATTTGCAGATGATAATTAGTTCTATCAGCTTGAGCTCTCGGAGCCCATACAGCAGGTCCTTTGCTTTGATTCAGCATACGGAAATGGATACCAGCTTTATCTATGGCTTTGCCCATTTCGCCGCCAAGAGCATCTATTTCTCTGACTAAATGTCCTTTTGCCAGACCGCCAATAGAAGGATTACAGGACATCCTGGCTATTGTTTCCATTTGCATAACAAAAACAGCTGTTTTTGCTCCCATACGAGCTGAAACTAAACCTGCTTCACAACCAGAATGACCAGCTCCAACTACTATTACATCATAAGATTGTGATTGAGACATCGTTATTTCACCACAGAGAAAAAATATTTTCTATACATTATAATGACTACAAAATATAGGTAGTCCCCAAGACCGTGAAACCCGACTCGAGTTCAAAGAACCCGAGTCGAGTTTCTGCGAAAAAAAATCCCGTAGGGATGAAATATTTATAGCAATAATTACAATAGCAAATCATAGCTCCGTAGGAGCGATATAAATGGCTTTAACCATTTTCATTCCATTAGAAATTTGGATTTTGATATTTTATTAGACATTTGTTCTAAAAAAAGATAAATAATCTTTTGGATGTCAATTTTTTGTCCTTTGAATATTAGCTAGCTTCTTATATTTGGCGACTAATAACATCAAACAGAAGCAAAATTTATATTATAGTAATAGAAAAAATTGGACATTTAATTTAGATATATTCTTTTTTTAGAAAGTCAAATGGCAATCTAAAATGGAGGGAGTAAGTGAACCAAAAGGCAGTTGTTTTAGTAAGTGGCGGATTAGATAGCTGTGTAACAGCCGCTATTGCTTATCAGGATTATCAATTATGTTTTTTGCATATAAACTACAACCAAAGAACAGAGGAAAAAGAATTAATATCTTTTCAAGAGATAGCGGAGTTTTATAATGTTAAAGAACGACTAATAACAAAATTACCATTTTTTGCACAGATTGGTGGTTCTAGTTTAACAGATACAAATATCTCAATTCCTATTTACAATAAAAATGAAGGGAATATCCCGAATACTTATGTATCATTTCGTAATGCAGTATTTTTATCTTTTGCTGTTTCATGGGCAGAGAATATTGGAGCAAAAAAGATTTTTATTGGTGCAATGGAACAGGATAGTTCTGGCTATCCTGACTGTACAGAAGAATTTTTCAAAAAATTTAATCAAGTAATTAAATATGGAACCAAACCAAAAACAGATATACAAATCATTACGCCTATTATCCATCTAAAAAAATATGAGGTTGTAAAATTAGGCAAGAAACTAAATGCTCCATTAGATAAGACATGGTCTTGTTATAAAAACTCAGAATGCGCTTGCGGAATATGTGACAGCTGCTTACTGAGAATTAAGGCATTTAAACAAGCTGGAGTTAAGGACAACATCCCTTATGCAATTAAAGTATTATGGTAATGTCTAACCTATTTTAATAGGAATTATTTAATATGCGAAAAGAGGCAAGAAAAGATATAGACAATATTATCAATGCTGTTGTGGCTCTTTATCTCAATCTTATCAGATTTAATACACAAAAAATTGGCAAACGAGAAGTCAATATTGTATATAATATTATTAAGTCAACATTCAGTGAAAAAGAAATTCGTCTTCAACAGATACAAAAACTTATAGAAAATCCATATCCATTAAAACAAGCTGTAAATATTATTAAAAATTACCTGTACTATCCTGACAAAATAAAACTGTTAATGAACTTGTTAGTTATTGCTCATATAAATGAAAGCTTTTCAGTGGTTGACAGACTTGATATTTTGGAAGTAGTTGAAATGTTGCAGGTTGATATCAATCTTTATGATCAGCTTGTTGAAATTATAGAAGGCGAGTCAAAATTTTTGGATATATCATTACAGGAATTCAGTGAGCATTTGGGACAATCAATGTTCACTAATTTTCTTGTTTTTGGTGAAAAGCAATCTTGTGATGTAAAATTTAAAGAAAAAATCTCTACTGATTATATTCTAATTATTCTTATTATAGAAGATGTTATTTTGATTGGCAGTTTTATAGATAAAAGGTATCGTATTGGTAGTTATGTATTAGACACGGACAGATTGTATAAATTAAGCAAAGATGAAATGCTGAATTTGTCAGAGCCATCAGATAGAATGGGATTACAACTTAGTTATGACGAAATAGTAAAGCTGTATGCTAATAAAAAAAATAACATCACAAAAGTAATTAAATATGCCAAAAAGAGTTTTGACTTAGACATTTTGCAAGAGAATAATTATATAAAAATACAGGTAAATAAAGGCAATATTACTGTTAATGGAAATGCATTAAGTTATGATAGCAGATACGAGTTAGCAATTAATGATTTTATAGTAATCAATAATGTTTTGGAATTTTCGCCTCTTGATATATTAACAGAGAAACTGCTATTCCGTGAAGAAGAGCGAGCATTTGAGACACTATATATTGACTCTTCTGAAAATTTTTTTCGTATAAGTGATAAGAGGACTGGACATTCTGTAGCTAAAATTACACGACATCAGAATAATGCTAGTATTACTCCTTTGGATAAAGACATTCCTATTTTTCTCAATCATCATATTTTGGCAGGACAAGAAGATTTTGTAATTAATAAGGATATTATCTCTATTAAGCAAACGAATTTTAAAATCAACAAATTTTTTGATATTGTTAAAATTGATTATGAGATTTCACGACTTAGTGTTAACAATCTTCATTATGTGTTTCCAAATGACTCCTCTTTTGGTAGAAAGCAAGAACATTCTATTGCTCTTGATGAAATCAATTTTAATGTGAATAAAGGTGAATTGCTAGCTATAATGGGAGCAAGTGGCAGTGGAAAAACTACTTTACTAAGGTGTCTTATCGGAGAAGTTATTGCTAATCAAGGTGGAATTGAAATAGATGACTATGATTTATATGAGAATTTCTCATATTTCCAAAAGTATTTCGGCTATGTGCCACAAGATGATTTACTATTCAATAATCTGACTGTTTATGAAAATCTTTATTATTGTGGGAGATTGCGTCTACCACAAATAAAAAATACTGATGTTATTAAAAAGAGAATAGATAATATATTAGTACAGATTGGTTTATATGAGAAGAGAAATTTAATTGTAGGCAATGTTATGGATAAGAAATTAAGTGGAGGTGAGCGCAAGAGATTGAATATTGCTTTGGAGCTCCTTTCTGACCCTATAATTATAATTTTAGATGAGCCAACATCAGGATTATCTTCTAAGGATTCTGAAAGAATTATTGAGATGCTTACTGACTTGAAAGAACAAGGGAAAATAATCATTGCGTCTATACATCAGCCTAATCCTGACATTTTCCAGCAATTTGATAAAATTCTACTTATTGATAAAAATGGCACACAGGTATTCTTCGGTAATACTGAGGAAGTATTTGATTATTTTGATGATGAGCTTAAAGAGCTTATTTATGGGATGCCTAATTTATTGAGAAAAAAAGAGTTAAGAATGGCTGAATATCTGTTTGATATTTTACAATATCCTTTGCTGGATAGTTCGGGTAATCTCATATATAAAAAGGATAAGCCTGATTCTGGTGTTAATGAGGAACAACGAAAATATCCGCCTGAATATTGGAAAACAAAATTTAAGAAGTATCAATTACTACAAATTATCTCTAAACAAGCTAATGAACAGGCAAAAAAAGAGGAAAGGAAACAATTTGACTTCTCTCATACGAGATTAAGTATTAAAGAGAATATTTATCAGATATATTATCTTTTTATTAGAAATTTAAAAAATAAGTTGAAAAATAGGACAAATCTTTATGTTACATTTCTTGCATCTCCGATTTTAGCACTTTTGATTTCATTTATATTAAAATATTCAGAACAGGATGTCAGCTATAGTTTTGCCGCAAATGTTAATATGAAAATATTCATTTTCATCTCAGTTATTGTTTTCATCTTTTTGGGATTATCAAACAGTTTAGACGAAATAATCTCTGAGAAGAGAATTTTATTAAGAGAGCAGAAATTAAATATTAAACCAGGTTATTTTTTATTAGTGAAGAACATTACATTATCTATTTTTGCTCTCATCCAAAGCATATTGTATTTTTTCATTTCCAGTATAATTTTACAAATTAGAGGGATATATTTCGTTTATATTGGATATTTGCTTTTGTCTGCGTTTATAGGATATTCTATAGGATTATTAGCGTCTTCAATTTTGAAAGATAAAAATGCAATAGTAAACATACTTCCTTTACTAATGATACCGCAGATGATATTTGCTGGTGCTGTTATTGAGTTTGAAAAAATGAACCGTACTTTCAAAATAAATCCAGAGAATGTTATACCTGAATTCTGTCAAATTATACCTTCTCGTTGGTTGTTTGAAGGATTATTCACTGCACAGGCAAAATTGAATAGTTACAAGAGAAGGATCACGAAATTGAATTTAGCTGAGAAAAAACTACAGAATTTAAGGAAGGAACATAAAATCAATGATATAGAATTTAATCAAAAGAGAAAACACATTTATCAAGAAAAAACAAAATTATTACAAAGATTTGATGCTAATAAGTATATAAATGAATCTATTAACATAGCAGTCGCTACAATGGATGGGAAATTTTATAATAATCGGAAAAATTTCTTTTTGAGTAGTAAAAAAATATATTGTGGATTGATTACTAATACTTATAATGTGAACGTGTTAATTATCATTATCTATGGATTGTTCATCAATTTATTGACATATTTTTCCATACAATTCTATTTTAGGCATAAATGATAAAAATAGTGAAAAAGCTGAGAATAGTGCGCAGAAAAACAGTGACAAAATGGACTGATGAACATCGGAAATATAGTAAGAATAAAGTTTTTTATCAGTGTTATTCTGCTTGCCATCTCTAGTCATGACAAAGGATAGTGTTGAAGATTAACTATGGAGGTAATGATGAAAAAAGTCATAGGATTATGCTTGATTATAGCTCTTGCTATGTGGAGCTGCGGCAAGAAAGCTAAAAAGGAAGAGCCAAAAGAGAAAGTATCAATTAATGTATATTATACTCAGCCAGCTCCTTTTTCTAAAATATTATCAGATTTGGAAAAATTAGGAGCTGTTAACTTTAATCGTGTATTAAAGAATCGTAAGAAAGCAAGCCCAAAAAGTTTGGACAAAATCGCTTTTAATCTTGGAGCAGAAGTAGCAGATGCACTTGTTAGTGTTAAAGGAAAGAACAAGAATGAACTTATTAGTATTGCTAATGATTTAGTGAACTATGGTGAAATGCTTGGTGTAAGTAAAAAATTTTTGCAGCTTTCTGACTCTTTGAGAATTCTATTAGAGCAAGATGATTGGGAGAGAATTGAGAAGAAATTAGAAAATTACAAAAAGACAATTCTTGATGAATTATATAGTTTAGAGAACTTTGACTATGTGGTTTTAATCCAATTTGGCGGTTGGATAAAGGGATTACAAAATGTTTCTGATGTGTTAATTGTAGATGTGAAAGGTAAAGAAGGCACAAAACTTCTTTCCAATAAAACTGTAATCAATGCTTTACTACACGATTTGCCTAATCTTAGTGACAATAATGTACTCAACCAGTCATATTTCCAAAAATCATTGGCAAATGTGAGGAAAATAAAAGAGATTATCTTTGGCTCAAAAGATGAGTATTTTGATGAAAAAGAAGTTAAACAACTATATCAGCTGTCAACAGAAATTACAGAATTGTATTTGAAATAGGAAATATTTAGCCACAAATAGAGCTGCGAATTATGCCCTAGCTTATGCCTTCGGTATAATTCGTGGCTAAACTTAGTGTTGTATATATGAATATATTTACCAGAAAAAATGATAATGAATTATTGAAATATCTTGATGATAATGAAGTTACTTTATTTGATAAAATTAAAGAAAAACTTATTTTTCAAAAAGGTGAATATATTATACATGAAGGTGATAAGGGCAGAGATATTTATGTAATTCATAAAGGAAGTGCTTTGGTCTGCTATTCAGATGAACAGGGACAGGAAATAGAAATTACTGAATTATACGAAGGGGAAGCAATTGGCGAAATAAATTTTGTTATACCTATTCATAGAACAGCAAATATTAAAGCACTTGATACTGTTGAATTATTCCGATATCCTTATCAGAAAATGATAGATTTACTTAAAAGTGATATGATAATTGCCGCAAAGATATTTGCTTCTCTTAATGATTTGATGGCAAAAAGAATGGTCCGTACTACTCAAAAAATAGAAGGAAAGATATAACAAGCCAGTGTCTAATAACATTTCATAAATTAAACTGCAAGAAATTGGTTTAAGTTCGCCTTTTAAAAAATTTATATAGGAGAAGAGTATGCCAGATATAAAAGACATCAATTTAGCAGAACAAGGTCTTGAACGAATAAACTGGGTTGAAAAAAATATGCCAGTATTAAGAATAATACGGGATAGATTTGAGAAGGAGAAACCTCTGCAAGACATCAGAATTGCAAGTTGTCTGCATATTACAACAGAGACTGCTATTTTGATGAGAACACTAAAAGCAGGTGGCTCACAAATTAAATTATGTGCTTCTAATCCACTCTCTACTCAGGATGATGTCGCAGCCGCATTAGTCAAATATTACGGTTTGGATGTATATTCAATAAATGGAGAAGACAACGAAACATATTATAAGCATATTGATAGTGTTTTAGAGTTTAATCCTCATATTACACAAGACGATGGCTGTGATTTGGTCTCTACAATTCACTCTAAATATCCTGAAAAGTGCAATAATGTCATTGGTGGCAGCGAAGAGACCACTACTGGTGTAATTCGGTTGCGTAGTATGTTAGCAGATAATTCTCTTAAATATCCGATAATTGCTGTAAATGATGCTAAAACAAAGCACTTTTTTGATAATCGTTATGGCACTGGACAAAGCACAATAGATGGAATAATTAGAGCAACTGATATTTTACTGGCTGGTTCAACAGTAGTTATTGCTGGTTATGGTTGGTGTGGAAGAGGTGTAGCAATGCGTGCAAAAGGTATGGGTGCAAATGTGATTATTACGGAAGTAGACCATCTTAAAGCAACTGAAGCTGCTATGGATGGATTTCGTGTGATGAAAATGATAGATGCGGCACTCTATGGCGATTTATTTATAACTATTACTGGGGATATAAATGTTATTGACATTCCTCATATAGAAAAAATGAAAGATGGTGCAATTATATGTAATTCTGGACATTTTGATGTTGAAATAAATTTGACCGCATTGAATAAAATTGCTAAGTCAAGGCAGAGGGTTAGAAAATTTGTTGATGAGTATAAATTAGATGATAAAAGGATATATGTATTAGCTGAGGGACGCTTGATAAATCTTGCAGCTGCAAATGGACATCCAGCTGCTGTTATGGATATGAGCTTTGCTAATCAAGCACTTACAGCAGAATATTTCACAAAAACATATAGAAAAGGTGAACGATTACCAGTTGATGTAATGCCTGTGCCAAAGCATATTGACGAATATATTGCTAAATTAAAATTGAACTCTATGAATATACAAATTGACCAGTTGACAGAAGAACAGAAGAAATATTTGGCATCTTGGTCTTTTGGAACATAATCAGAGATTAGTATGAAAATTTTACATACTTCGGATTGGCATCTTGGAAAGCGTCTTTCAGGTCTTTCCAGATTAGATGAGCAGAGAGATGTTCTAAATGAAATTTGTGATATTGCAGATATTGAGCATGTCAATTTAGTAATTATTTCAGGGGACTTATTTGATAATTTTAATCCATCAGTTGAGGCTAATGAATTATTTTACAAAACTGTTAAGACATTGGCAAAAAATGGTGAACGAGCAGTAATTGCAATTGCTGGAAACCACGATTCTCCAAATGGAATAGAAGTGTCTGACCCTTTAGCTCGTGAATGTGGAATATTTTTATTTGGCTCTCCAAACTCTACATCTATTCCTTTTTCCCTTTATACAGGATTGGCAATCACAAAATCTGAACCAGGGTTTATAGAGATGAGATTAAATGGAATAGATACTCCTGCACGTTTGTTAATTACACCTTATGCAAATGAAGTACGACTTAAAAAATTTTTGGGCTGTGAAAATCCAGAGGAAGAGCTCAGAAAGATTTTACAGCAAAGATGGAATCAATTAAGTGAAAAATATTGTGATGAGAATGGAGTAAATCTTTTAATTGCTCATCTATTCATTATGAAAAAGGGGGAAAAGCCGCCAGAAGAACCAGAAGATGAAAAGCCCATTCTTCAAATAGGTGGAGCACAAGTAATTTATACTGAAAATATACCTTATAATATCCAATATGTAGCAATGGGGCATCTTCATAGAAAACAAATGATTTCATCGCATCCTTGCCCAATCATTTACTGCGGAAGTCCAATAGCTTATAGTATGAGTGAAGCAAATCAAGAAAAATATGTCATTATCATTGATGCAACAAAAGGAAAGCCAATTAGTTATGATTCTATCCCACTAAAAAAAGGCAAAATGCTAAAAAGAAAAACTTTCTATAATATTCCAGAAGCAGTTGAATGGCTAAAAGAAAATCAAAATACTCTTGTAGAAATTACTTTGGCAACAGATACTTATCCAACTTCCGAAGAACAAAGACAATTACATACTGTTCATAATGGCATTGTAGCAATTATTCCTGAACTTAAAAATAAAGAAGATTATATATCTGAGAAGCTCCGAAAAATTGATTTAACAAAAAGTATGGAGGAATTATTCATTGATTATTTCAAATATAAAAATGGACACAATCCAAACAAAAATATTATCAATTTATATCGCGAGATTTTATCAATGTAAACACCTGTATATTTATGTCATTCGTGTAATCCGTGTTCTATCAATTTAAGGAATAGGTGAATCTGTACAGCCAGCCGCACCAACAAAAGTTCAAATTACTATTTTATATGACGATGTGATTTTAAATTGGGCAGCAGTAGATACTACAATTTATGGAATGTCAATTACTGTTGATTATTATGTAGTATATAAATCATCAAATCCTTATGGAGAATCAATGATACCGATTAGTTTAAGTTTGAATGGCATATATTCATATCAAACAGAGCAGAAAATTGATTTTACCCAGCTGACAAGTACTAATCTTTTTGGCATTTTTGGGCCTGTTGGCAGTGGAAAATCTACTATTATTGAGGCAATTTCATTCGCTTTATACGGACAAACTGAACGATTAAATAAGCAGGATAATCGCAACTATAATATGATGAACCTAAGATCAAATGAACTGCTGATTGAATTCATATTTAAAGCAAGAAAACCAGGAAACGACGAGGAATACGAGTATTGCTTTGTTGTAAATGGCAAACGAAATAAACGACATTTTGAGAAGATCCGTAGTTTTGTCCGTAAGGCATATCGTAAAGAAAATGGCAAATGGGTTCCATTGGAAACCACTAATGCAGAACAAATTATTGGGCTGAGCTATGATAATTTCAGAAGAACAATCATTATTCCACAAGGGCAGTTTCAGGAATTCTTACAACTTACAAATACGGATAGAACACGAATGATGAGAGAATTATTCCATTTGGAAAAATACGAATTTTCTGACAGAGTAGCAAAGCTGAAAAAATTAAATGATGAAAAAATACAGGAAATAAATGGGAAATTATCTCAAATAGGTGAAATTACTGATGAAATGATAAAAAAAGAAGAAAGTAAATCTATACACTTGGAGAACGAAATAAAGCAAATTTCTAGTGAACTTACAGAAAAGCAAAAAAAAGAAACGCAACTCAATGCTCTTAAGAACTTGTTTGAGAAGATTGAAAAACAGAAAAGTGAACTTTCTAAATTAGAGAGCAAGGAAAACGAATATAAAGAAAGAGAGAGTCAACTTCGCAATTATGAAATCTGT
>QMNM01000014.1 GCA_003647765.1 Candidatus Cloacimonadota bacterium | reverse complement strand
TAAAAATGGTAAAGAATATTTTGTAATAGGGCATCCAGAGAGGATATTAGCACATATTGAACAATGTCTTGGATATAAAAAAAAGTTTGCTTTTCTGCCATTATTATCCTTTGAATAAATAGTAAATTAATCTCTTCGGCTAAATAAGGTGTGATATTTTTCCAACCTCTTATTCGCAAGTTCGCAATATTCTTTGGAAATATCAAAGCCAATGAAATATCTATCAAGTATAATCCCAGCTATAGCAGTTGTGCCACTGCCCATAAACGGGTCAAGAACAATGCCTTTTGGTGGACAGAAACATTGAATAAGGTCATAAGGCAGTTTATCAGGAAAAGTTGCAGGATGTTGATGCTTTAATTTGTCTCCATCTCCGCAAGTAAGATATTCCCAAATAGTACCTCTACACTTCATCGGATTTATCTTTATTTTTCTTGATTTTAATGTCTCACCACTTGTCAATCTTGTAGCTCCACCTGTCATTGTTACGCCAGCCCATTTAGATGGTATTTTCAACGGCTCCTTATTAAAGTACTGTGGCTTTTTACCTTTCAAAAAAATGGGTATATATTCATGGTCAACTCTAAATCGTTTAGTCCACCATGCACCTTCTGCTCCATGTTTTTTGTATATCAGGCATTCAAACAATTTAAAGCCAGCATTATCACACCAATTAATGATTGTTCTAAATGAAGTCAATGTTTTACCATAATTTATTGTCTGGTCTTGTATGACCATAGCTGCAATTCCACCATCTTTTAATATACGAAAAATTTCTTTACCAACAGCAGATAAATCTACTGAAAAGCCGTGATATTTTCTAATATTGTCGTAAGGAGGCGAAGTTACGACAATGTCAATTGAATTATCTGGGAATTCTTTCATTCCATCAATACAGTCCAAATTCTGAATTGTATTTAGCCATTCGTCAAACGCGGAACTCTGTTTCTTATGTATTGTATTTTCCATTAGTCGGAATCCTTACTGATTATTATCTTGTCTTTAACTTCTTGATTCATTCTAAAAATTGTCTCTATATCAGGATTTTCTATCTGGTAATTACTGAACTGATTAACTGTATTTTTAACAATATAGAAAATATCTGTAAATTTTATTTTTTCTGCTAAAAATAACGAGACTGCTGTTTCATTTGCAGAATTAAATACTGTTGGCATTATTCCATCTGCTCTTCCTACTTGATAAGCCAAAGATAGCAAAGGAAATTTTTCTTTATCCACTTTTTTAAAGGTCAATTGTTGTAATTCAGATATTTTAGTAAAAGGAACAGAAGCTGGAATTCTTTGAGGATAAGAGAGTGCATATTGAATGGGTATTTTCATATCAGGATTACTTAATTGAGCAAGAATAGAGCCATCAACAAACTCAACAAATGAATGAACAATAGATTGAGGATGTATAACAACATCAATATTATCATAATCAATATCAAAAAGCCAATGTGCCTCAATCACTTCAAGCCCTTTATTCACCAAAGTTGCTGAGTCAATTGTTATTTTCCTGCCCATATTCCAAGTAGGATGAGCAAGTGCATCATCTAACTCTATTTTCGTAAATTGCTCTTGGCTCCAATTATGGAATGGACCACCTGATGCTGTGAGAATAATTCTCCTAATCTCAGACCTGGGATTGTTTCCTAAACATTGAGAAATAGCACTATGTTCACTATCAACAGGTATTAACTTACATTTTTTTTCTGAGAGCTTTCTTTTAATGATATGTCCAGCCATTACTAATGATTCTTTATTAGCGAGTGCAATGTCCTTACCTGTATCCAAACCTGTAATTGTATATTGTAGACCAGCAGAACCTATGATCGCATTTAACAAAATATCATAATCACTTGTCTTTAATAGAGATATTAGTGCCTTTTCACCAAAATACAGATTTGTTCCCATAGGCAAATTCTCTATCTGCACTTTGCTATGCATGGACTCATCAGTTAATACCAATATTTTAATATTAAATTTATGAGCAATATGCATTAATTTTCTATAATTTGTATGAGCAGTAGCTAGAACAATCTCAAACTTATCCTGATGGTTTTTTACTACATCACAAGTATATTTTCCAATGAAACCAGTTGCTCCTAAAAGTGCAATTCTCTTTTTCATACAAAACCACCTTTATAAAAATTACTTGTGTTCATTTAAATGTCTGATCTCTTCTTGTGTGTTTTACGCCATACGCATTACGCTAATGTATGCTATTTTGACTTATGTCTACCTAAAACTCTATGTGGAACGCCATGAGCAATCAAATCCACTGGACACTTATACATTGCTTGTATTGTCTCATCAGTAATCTCTTTTGTCTCGTGATAATAAAGATACTTATTTAAACATGCAATCTGCTTTGCATAAGAGGAAATTACTCCAATATCATGGGAAACCAGTATTATTGTAATTTCCTCATTTAGTTTTCTTAATATATCATATACATCCATTCCTACTTTTGTATCAATACTTGCTGTTGGTTCGTCAAGAAGAAGTAATTTAGGATTAGACACCAATGCTCTGGCAATAAGTATTCTCTGTATCTGTCCACCAGAAAGTTTTCCAACCTGCCTATGCAGAAAATTTAACATATCAACTTCTGCTAATGACTGCTCAGCTTTTTCTCTTTCTCTAATAGAGAACTTTTTGAAATATTTTTTATTGTTTATATTACCCATCAATACTGCATCAAATACATCTATTGGGAAATTCCTATCAAAAGTATGATATTGCGGCACATATCCTATTTTATCTCTCGCTTGTTCAGGAGATTGGTTAAAAACTGTTATAGAACCCTTTTCTGGTTTAATTAATCCCAATATTACTTTAAGTAAAGTAGTTTTCCCACCTCCATTTGGACCGATAATACATAAAAAATCCTTATTATGAACTTTTAAATTTATATTTTCTAAAACAGTTAAATGCTCATAATTTACATATAGATGCTCTATTGAAATTATGTTTTCCATAATTAAGCCCAATTTTTAATTCAAGACAGGAAAACACTGATAAAATAGCCACAGAGACACAGAGTAATTTTAATTTTTTATCAGTGTCAATGTTTTTAGTCAGCGTTTTTCAGCCTGCCTTACAAGGTTTTGGCGAAGTAGTGTGTGCTATTCTTTCTAAAACCTACAACTAAAATTGTAGGTAGTTCCACAAAAGTAGTGGTGAATGATTTATTAACCAAAGCATCTTAAATTGGATACAACTACTTATACAGGATTACCGATTTTCAGACAATAGACCGTGAAACCCGACTCGAGTTCAAAGAACCCGAGTCGAGTTTCTGTGAAAAAAATCCCGTAGGATTGAATACTACTTACTTATACAGAACTACCAAATTGTAGTATAATTAAATCTAACTATCGCTCATTATAAATTTTTATAAAATATTCTATACTGCGGTCATAAGTTCGCTCAGCATCTTTTGGGAAATAACAAGCAGGGAGCTCTCCTAAACTACGATGATAAGCTATACACTCGCAACAAATACCCTTTTTGTTACAAGGATAAGTACAGTTACATTTTGTCATATTTTTTCTCTGATTACATTCCATATAGACCTCCATTAGACATTACCATGCTTGGGCTTGATAATGAGTGAATCGCTATAATTAATTAATTGCATTCCAATAAGATGAGATTGTTATAGTATATTTCTATCTTATCAGAATTTCTGAATACATTTTTAGTCGTTTTGCAGCATTTTTACATTCATCTATACTTGGTACTAATGCTAAACGAATATAATCGTTTCCAGGATTTATGTTATCAACAGTTTCAGCAAGCCATAAACCAGGAGTTGTAATGATTGCAATATTTGGTTCAAGTAGTGTTTTAGCAAATTCTACAGCAGTGTAATTATCTGGGATTTTTTGCCAGAGATAGATAGAGCCATCTGGCCTATTATTCGGCAGTCCTATAGATTTAAATGCTTTATTCATAATCTTCATTTTCTTTTTAAGCTCAATTCTCAACTTGCGTATATGATGTTCATCTTTTAAGGCAGCAATTGCAGAAAGTTGAATAAAATTAGGCACTCCTGAGTCAATATTAGTTTTTAATTTACTAAAAGCATTGATAATCCTTTCATCACCAGCAACCCAGCCAACTCTATAGCCAGTCATTATGCTTCTCTTAGATAAACTCTGAAATACAATCACACCTTCCTTAGTAAATTCCAGGATTGACTTTGGCCTCTTTTTAGTAAAATACAAATCTGAATATGTCTCGTCTGAACATATAATAATGTTATACTGCTGAGCGAATTCAATTACATTTTTATAAAATTCATCTGGTGCTATTTTACCTGTTGGATTATTTGGATAGTTAATCCATAAGATTTTTGCCTTTTCACATATATCAGATGGAATATCATCCAAATTAGGCAAAAAATCATTTTCTTCTGTTAAGTTAAGATAATATACTTTTCCTTCTGCAAATAAAGTTCCTCGTGAGTAAGGAGGATAGCCAGGATTTGGCACTAATACATAATCACCTGAATTTATGAATGCTTCTGGAAAATTGAATACAGCTTCTTTTGCTCCTAAAGTTACCATTATTTCCTTGTCCGGATTTAATTCTACATTATATTTGTGCTTGGTCCATTCTGCTATTGTGCTACGCAATCTATAACTACCGATATAACTGGGATATCCATCACTCTTTGTCTGCTCAATCCCTTTTTGACACATTTTGCGAATAAATTTTGGTGTAGGAATTTTGTAATCACCAATACCAAAATCTATCGGTTCTATGCAACTCTTTCTTAATTTTATCACAATACTATCTAATTCATTGAACGGATAAAAAGAGAGATTCTTTAACCTATTACTAATTACGACTTGCATAATCTACCTTTCAATCAAACATTGCAGACGCGGACTTATACGAACTGAACGAACTCACGCGAACATATATTTTTTGTAAATTAAATTTTTGCGATGAATTTGTAAAATTAGCGTTTGATTTGCGTCTAATTTCTTACTCATTTGACTAATTTTTTAATAATGCTCTTTGCATAATGAAGCAGAAAAATATGGACAAAAAATCTAAACTTATTTTGTATTAGCAAGAAATAAATTTTTTTTGCCAGAGACACAAAGGCACAGAGAAAATTTATGCCACAGAAAGAGAAATAATCTTGGTCTTTTCGTGGCTAAAGAGATTCAATGTCTAATATTTTTTTTGTATTTTTTTGTGATCTCGTGGGCTAATAGAGGAATATATATGGATAAAATTATAATTAAAGGCGGAAAAAAACTTTCTGGCACAGTTAGGATAAGCGGAGCAAAGAATGCAGCTTTACCGATAATGGCATCATCTTTATTAGTAGAAGGCAGGACTGTTCTGACAAATGTTCCAAATTTAATAGACATTCGTACGATGTCTCATTTATTAAGAATTATTGGAGCAAAAGTAGAATATGAACCAGATGCGCATATTCTCAATATAGATACTTCCAACTGTTCATTTTGGGAAGCACCGTATGAATTAGTAAAAACTATGCGTGCTTCTACTTATGTGATGGGTCCTTTATTAGGCAGATTTGGTAAAGCAAATGTATCATTTCCAGGTGGATGTGCTATTGGTCAGCGGCCTATTGACCTACATTTAAAAGGATTTAGAAAATTGGGTGCAAATATTCGCGTAGAGCGTGGCTATATTTTAGCAGAAGCAAAGGAACTAATCGGAAATCATATTTATTTTGATAAATCCAGTGTTGGTGCAACAGCTAATGTGATGATGGCAGCTGTAAAAGCACAAGGAACTACTATCTTGGAGAACTCCGCTTGTGAGCCAGAAGTAACAGCACTTGCAGAATTTTTAACAAAAATGGGTGCTAAAATATCAGGTATTGGCACTTCAAAACTAATAATACAAGGTGTGAAAGCATTAAAGCCAATAACAGCAGAGATAATTCCAGACCGAATTGAAGCCGGAACTTTTTTGATTGCTGGTGCTATAACTAATAGCGAATTGACAATAATTGATTGTGAGCCAAAGCACTTATCATCTGTAATAGAAAAATTAAGGGAGTGTGGTTATAAACTTGGAATTGGAGAAAACAATATAACTATAACAACCAACAACCAACAACCAACAACCAAGCCATTGATGGTTTCCACTGCTCCTTATCCTGATTTCCCAACTGATTTACAAGCACAATTAACAGCACTTCTATCAATTGGGCAGGGCGAAAGTATAATTAAGGATAATATTTTCCCTGAAAGATTTATGCATATTAGCGAGCTAAATCGGTTAGGTGCGAATATTAAAGTTAAGGATAACATTGCTTATGTTAAAGGGGTTGAGAAATTGATTGGTGCACCAGTAATGGCAACTGACTTACGAGCGAGTGCTGCATTAATTTTAGCTGGTCTTGCCGCAGAAGGTGAAACAGAAATATCTCGTATTTATCATCTTGATCGCGGATATGAAAAAATTGAACAGAAATTATCCAAACTAGGTGCAGATATAAAGCGGATTTATTAACTTACATTACGCAGATAGTACAAGGATTAACTTACAATAAAAATTTTCAAAAAATAATAATCTTACTCTAAAATTCACTGAATAGGTTAGGATTAGGTTCTTTACATTTTACACACAGATATTACTTTACAAAGCACTACTTTCTCGGGAATATACTTCTATAATTTGCTAATGACTAAAAGGGAGTATTTTATGACTAAACTAATCGCGGTTGTTGATGACGAACCTGATATTGTAGAACTTATAACTCACCATTTGGAGAAAGAAAATTTCAAAGTAAAGCAGTTCTATGATGGTGAAACTTTTCTATCCTATCTTGAAGCAAAATGCCCGGACTTAATAATTTTAGATTTGATGTTACCAGAGATAGATGGCTTAGAAATCTGCCGAATTATCAAAAGAGATGAACGAACTGCCACTATTCCAATAATAATGCTTACAGCTAAAGGAACTGAAACAGATAAAGTTGTCGGCTTGGAATTAGGAGCTGATGATTATATCGTGAAACCTTTCAGCCCAAGAGAACTTATTGCTCGGATAAAAGCAGTATTACGACGAGCAGAAGCCAAAACCGAAAAGCCAAAAATAATTAAAAGAAATGACTTGATGATAGATTTGGCAAAGTATAAAGTAACAATCAAAGGCAAAGAAATTAATCTAACAACAACAGAATTCAAATTGCTTTCTATTATTGCTGAGCGACCTGGATGGGTATTCTCAAGAGATAAACTTCTTGATAAATTGTGGGGAGAAGATAAAATCGTCCTTGATAGAACTATTGATGTGCATATTACACAACTGCGGAAAAAACTGGGTGAGTATAGCAAATTAATTAAATCAGTAAGAGGAATTGGCTATAAATTTGGAGATTAGAATGAGACGAATGGGGATAATGTGGAAACAGTTTTTTAGATATTTTCTCATCATTGTTTTGACCACTTCTCTTATTGTATTCTTTGCTTCAAGGGAGATAAAAAAACATTATTTAAATACTGTAAAGTTAAATCTTGAGGAACAAGCTGAACTAATAGAAAATGTGGTTACAGGTCTAATAGTTTCTGGAAATATTGAGGAGTTAGATACTCTTGTAAAAGAGATTGGAAAAAGGATAAATACCAGAATTACTATCATAAGAAAAGATGGTGTAGTTATTGGAGATTCAGAAAAAAACCCATACAAAATGGAAAACCATTCAACAAGACCAGAGATTGTCCAAGCATTGCAAGGCAAAATAGGAACAAAAATCAGATATAGTTCAACAGTCAAAGAGAAGATGCTGTATGTTGCTATTCCAATTAAAGAAAATGATAAAATATTAGGAGTTGTCAGAACAAGTTCTTTTATTCCAGAGATTAAAAAGAGCCTTGGTACTGTTAATAAAAAGATTGCTTATTTAGCTATTGTATTGACCATCGTTGTTTTATTATTCTCAATTGTTTCATCACGCACTTTCACAAAACCAATAAAGGAGATAGCCAATGCAGCAGAAAAAATCAAAAATGGAGATTTTGCAACGAGAACATTTACAAAAAGAAAAGACGAGATAGGTAAACTTTCAAATGCAATAAATGAGATGGCACGTGGATTGCGGAGTTCATTTGACAGATTAACCGCAGAAAGAGAGGAACTTCAGGCAATTATATCATCAATGGTTGAAGGTTTAGTTGTTCTCAATAGGGAAGGAAAGATTGTTTTATCAAACAGGAATTTTTGGGATGTGGTAGGTGTTTCAGATGAGACACAACTACATAATAAACGATATTGGGAGGTATTACAAAATGTAGATATTGATAAATTGGTAAAATCTGTATCTCAAAGTGGTGAGCCCAAAACTCGTGAAATTCAACTTGGTGAAAAAGTTTATTTTGGGACTTGTGCGTTAGTTCCAGAAGATTCAGGGAAAAAGATAATAGTGGTCTTACATGATATAACCGAGCTTAAACAAGTAGAAAGGGTAAAGGCGGATTTTGTTGCCAATGTAGCCCATGAATTGAGAACGCCCCTTACTGCAATAAAAGGATTTGCAGAAACATTGGAGGAAGAGGCAGATGCCGGGCAAAAACGATTCCTGCAAATCATAAGGTCAAATACAGATAGATTGATTAACATAGTTTCAGACCTTCTTTTGCTTTCTAATCTTGAGACCCATCTCGGCATAGAAATAAAAGATGTTGATTTGGAAGTTATGATTAAAGATATTATCAAAATTTTTGAGAAGCAATTAAAAGATAAAGAATTGGATTTTGAATTAGATATACCAGAGAAGTATTCTCATATAAAAGCAGATCCGTTTCTGCTTGAGCAGATGTTTATAAACTTAATAGACAATGCGATAAAATATACTGAAGAAGGACAGATTGCTATAAAGATATCTCATCATGAATATGATATAAAGATTGAAGTCCAAGACACAGGGATAGGTATCCCCAAAGAGGATATATCAAGAATATTTGAGAGATTTTATGTGGTTGATAAGTCCCGTTCCAGAAAGTTGGGTGGAACAGGATTGGGACTTTCTATCGTAAAACACATTGTGCTTGCTCATAATGGAAAAATAGATGTTGAAAGTAAAGTAGGGGAAGGCTCAAAATTTATTATAACTATTCCTTATTATGGAGTAGGCGAGTCTCTCGCCTAATATAGCCGACGGAGTCGGCTACTACAAAATTCATTTCCAGATGAAACCTACATGTCCCGACAACAAATCGGGGACACAAAGAAGTATGAAAATGGTATTTAATTTAGAAGTTATTATATTTCTATTTCTTTATTCTTTGTGTTCTTTGCGTCTCTCCACCCTCCGCAGTTGCACTGCTACGGAGGACGGGTGCGGTGAGGTATTTTCAGATGAAAAAAGAAGAAATTATTAAAGAAAACCTTCCACTTATAAAAAGCATCGCAAATAAATATAAAGATTATGGTATTCCATTAGATGATTTAATTCAGGATGGACTTATTGGTCTGTGGGAATCTATTGAAAAATTTGACCCAAAGAAAGGGACTAAATTCTCTACTTATGCAACATATTGGATAAAAAAAAGAATATTAGAAGCATTGGAAAGAGAAAGAAAGACATCATTAAATGCTCTATCTCTGAACGAAAATATAAAAATCTCAAAGGTTGAAAATAAAACTACTACCGAAAACATCAAATATAATCAGCAAACATTTGCCAACCTTGAAGATTTTCCAGAACTTGAAAAAAAGGTTCTTACCTTACTTTATGGATTGGCTGATAATAATTCTTATGATTTAACTCAAATATCTAAAATCTTGGATTTGCCACGAGAACGTGTAAGGCAGATAAAAGAAAAAGGATTGAGGAGATTAAGAAGGATTCAACAACACAAATATAAGTCAGAATAGATTATTCATCATAGTTTATTTTTGGGGTTTCGCAGACAGCCCTCTGGTTTCTACTAGAGGGCTTTTATCTTAACACAAAATTAACACAATCCTTCTACGAAATTAATACTCTTGAAGTATAATTAAATAAAAATTCCGAAGAGAATCGGGAAAAGGAGTAAAGCATGAAAAAAAAGCAAAGTTGGTATTTACTCACACTATTGCTAATGTTCTTAACAAGTAGTATCGCAATTGCAGGCGAGACCAAACTGGAGATGTATCTCTGGAACAGGTATACTTATGAGAAAGATGAAACAAATACCTTCTCTTTAGAAAGAGGGTATTTCCGATTAAACCACACGTTCTCGGATGATATCAGTGGTAGATTTAATCTGGATTTCTTCTCAAGCGACAAAGATGAAGATGTTCATGGTGTTGGAGTGAAACTCAAATATGCATACCTTGATTTCAAAAATCTTATTCCTATTCCAGAAAGTAAATTCACATTTGGACTACTAAAGAACTACTTTGGAACTATCTATGATTGGACTTATGTTGTAATGGAGAAAGCACCTTCAGATAAGTATAAGTTCATAAGCTCTACTGATTATGGAATTGCTCTATATGGTTATATTCCGAATGGAATGGGAGAGTATGCACTGGCTGTTACTAATGGTGAAGGTTATAAAAAAGCAGGTGATAATGTAAATACAAGTCCGGCTTATCTTGCGAATCTTCGATTCATTCCAATTTCAGGGATTACTATTGGTGGTTCTTACTACACAAAGAAAAAGGGGACTGATAAAACAGATTATTCCGCTTATGCAGCGGTAGGGAGATTGGCATTCGGTCCTTTGGATATTCAATTTGAGTTTTTGTCAAAAGAGGATGATGGTACTGTTGGGCAAGGATTTATGATTATGCCAATTGTAAAATTAACAGATAAGTTTGAACTTGTTGCTCGTTATGATAACTGGGAGCCTAATACTGATGAGGATAATGACAAACAAACTCTTATAATTGGTGGGATTAACTACTATATTATGCGAAGAGCAAAAGGGAAACCAGCGGTGATGTTACAAGTTAATTATGAGAATACTTCTTACGAAGATTCCAGCAAAGATTCAAAAGATAAGTTTATAGCACAACTCCGCTGGGAATTTTCAACAAAACTGTAATTATGCCACAAAGACACAAAGGCACAAAGCGAAATATAAGTTTAAAATAATCTTAGTGACTTGGTGCCTTCGTGGCTATTTATTAAGGAGAAAAAATGAAAACAAAAAGTCTACTAATTGCAGGAATACTCCTGCTTATCACAACCCAGGTTTTTGCATTCCAATGGCCCTGGGCAAAGAAAAAGTCAAATACTCTTACCCTTACTGGTTCTACTACTGTATTACCAATAGCACAGAAGACAGCAGAGACATTTATGGATATCCATCCAGAAGCCAATATTTCTGTAAGAGGTGGTGGCTCTGGAGTTGGTATTGCAGCACTTATTGATGGCACATGTGATATTGCTGATGCTTCACGACCAATGAAAACAAAAGAATTAAAAAAAGCACGAGAAAAAGGCATTAATCCCGTAGAGACAATTGTTGCAAAAGATGGCATTGCTATAGTTGTGCATCCTGATAACACAGTAAAAGCACTTACTCTCTCTCAATTAAAAGATATTTATATTGGAAAAATAAGCAATTGGCGAGATGTGGGAGGAGAATCTGGAACTATTGTTGTGGTCTCAAGAGATGTTGCATCAGGCACTTTTGAGGTATTTAAAAAGTTAGTTTTAAAAGGTGATAAGGTCAGAGATGGTGCACTGATGCTTGCTTCAAACCAAGCAGTAGCAACAACTGTGTCACAAACTCCCGGTTCAATTGGCTACATAGGACTTGGATATCTTTCTGCTGATGTTAAAGCTCTAAGAATTGATAATGTCTTACCGAGTAATAAAACAGTAGTTTCTGGAGAATACAAACTCGCAAGGCCTCTTTTTATGTATACAAATGGAAAACCAAAAGGGCTGGTAAAAGACCT
>QMNM01000013.1 GCA_003647765.1 Candidatus Cloacimonadota bacterium | reverse complement strand
TTTTTTCATCTTATCCTCCTATACGCTCATATTAATAATTACCATTAAGATAAATTAAAGACATTGCTAATTTCATATTTATAACCAAATCAAAATCTATATAAAGGACTTTTCTTGTCAAATTTTTGTGAAATGAAAATTCTGCAGTATTATCCAACTTATAAATTTTATTGACATAAAATTATGAACCAAATCTATATGAAATCCTAAAAGGAGTGTCTATGGATACAAATAATAAAAAACTTTTGTCACTTATTCCTCTGTTTTCTCATGTAAAAGATGAATGTTTAGATGAGATTAAACAAATCGTAATTGAAGAAGAAGTAATGTTAAATGAGATCGTGTTTTATGAGAATACAGAGGCCGACACATTTTTTATTGTTAAATCAGGAAGATTAGAAGTAATCAAAAACTTAGGTAATCGTGATAAAGAGAAGAGATTAGCTATACTTAAAAAGAATGACTTCTTTGGTGAGATGTCATTTGTAGATAATCAGAAGAGATCTGCAACTGTACGAGCTATTGAAGATAGTGTGCTACTTAAAATTAAATTTGAAGATTTACGACAATTAGCATCCAAAAACAATTCTATTTTATATGCCATTTTAATGGGATTAAGTCGGCGATTACGAATGACAAATGAGAATATAATGAAAATATGGAATAACTTAATAGATAATGAGAGGTTAGCAATAATTGGCAAAACAACAGGGCGAATTATACACGATATAAAAGGTCCTATGACTTCAATTTTACTTGCTTCTCAATATATTGAGAATTTTTCAGAAAAAACTAAACCATATACAAAAATTATCAAAGAACAAGTATGGCTTATCAATGACTTAATTAAAGAGATTTTGGACTTCGTTAGTTATGATAATGCATTAACATTTGATGAACAAAATATCCAACAATTTATTACAGAGATTGTACAAGTATTTGAACCTGTATGTAAGAAGGAGCAAATTAAGATAGATACTGATATTGAATTTATTGGGAAAGCATACTTTGACCGTAAAAAGATGAGAAGAGTCGTTTATAATATTGTCAAAAATGCATTAGAGGTCTCTGAATCTGGCTCTAAAATAAAAATCATCTCTGAAAAATTAGGAAATAGATGGCTCCTAAAAGTGATTGATTATGGTTCAGGTATACCTGACGATATAATAGATAAAATTTTTATTCCTTTTTTCTCTTATGGCAAAGATATTGGGACTGGATTAGGGCTTTCAATTGCTAATGATATTGTACAGAGACATCAAGGCCACATTAAAGTAGAAACTAAGCAAGGTGAAGGCAGCACTTTTATTATCAACCTGCCTATTTTCCCCAAAAATTGACTAATATTTTAGTTAGTCATTATTAGTGCTATTTTTTAAGAATCTATAATCATTTATATATTTTCTTATTCAGAAGAATAAAACATAATTGTCTATTGCTTCTTTACTGTAAATTCAACTTTCTTCCCTTTTACATATACATATTTAGGACTTTTAGGACTGTTTTTTCTTTTAATTGTATCTCTATCATCTTCATAAGCAATTCGCCAAATCTCCCAGCGATCTCCATCACCATCAATACAAAATGTAACTTCTTTTTTAACGAAATCATCAATAACAAATTGAATCGCCTCTAATGGCTCTAACTTTGTTACAGGAATACAGAAGTTTTTTGGATCATATACATATTTTTCTGCCATTATCCACTCCTTAATATTTTTAGATAATATTTTACTTTTCTGACTTAAAGTTAAAAAATTTATCTTCTACAAATTCACAAATAATATGCTCAATTACCAGATGTGCTTCTTGGATTTTTGCGGTTTTTTCTGTTGGCACTATTAGAGAAAAATCTGCAATATTTTTAATTCTGCCACCTTGTCTACCGGACAATAAAAGAGTTTTTATTCTTTTCTCTTTTGCCTTTTTGATTGCCTGATATACATTCTCCGAATTCCCACTGGTGCTAATTCCAATCAAAAAATCACCTGGACTTCCTAAACTCTCTATCTGTCTAGAAAATATGTACTCAAAACCATAATCATTAGCACAAGCAGTTAACAACGAAGTATCAGTAGTCAATGCAATCGCAGGTAAGGACTTACGATTATGAGCTGAGCGAAAACGAACTACAAATTCAGCTGCTATATGCTGAGCATCTGCTGCACTACCTCCATTCCCACATAACAAAATCTTATTGCCTGTTTCTAAGGTATTGACTATTGTATCTATCACTTTTTCTATCTGACCAGATAAAGGGAATAATAGGTCAATTACTTGTATTGTTTCGTTCAGCCTTGTTTGAATAATTTGTCTCATAATCTTCTTTAATCCCTTATTTTACAAGAAAGTTATTTTAGGATAATAACATTAGTGTAATTTAACTTTGTCAACTTTTACATCAATATTCAACAATAATTGTTATTGAGTTAAGCATACGACTTTTTTTTGACAATATTTTGTTATTTTAGCTTTTTAGTATCAATGAAATAATTTGAGTGGTTATTAGAATGTGAGTCAAATAATTTCATTGATAAATCAAATTTAGCTGAGATGATGCTTTATAAATGATAAAATGTGTTTCAATTGAAGGCACAGCAATGGCAAAAACGATTAAAGAAATTATAGAAAAGAAGAATGTAGAAAAGATAAGTATGATAACTGGCTATGACTTTTTTTCTGCCAAATTTGCTCAGGAGGCAGGTATAGATTTGATTTTAGTTGGCGACTCTTTGGGCATGGTCATTTTAGGTTATGAAAATACATTGTTTGTTACTTTGGATGACATTATTTATCATACAAGAGCTGTAAAAAGAGGAGCAGATAAAACATTGATTGTAGCTGATATGCCATTTATGAGTTTTCATATATCTGTTGAACAGAGCGTCAGAAATGCAGGACTACTAATTCAGCAAGGAAAAGCACAAGCAGTTAAAATAGAAGGTGGAAATCCACTGCGATTACAAGTGATAAAAGCAATAATAGATTCTGAAATACCAGTAATGGGCCATCTTGGATTAACTCCACAATCAGTTTATAAATTTAGTGGATATCGTGTTCAAGGAAAAGATGTAGAGTCGTATAATAGATTGATAGAGCAGGCCCGTAAACTTGATGAGATTGGTGTTTTTGCTCTTGTGTTAGAAGCTGTCCCAGAAGGATTAGGAGAAGAAATTACAAAAGCGGTTTCTGTGCCTACTATTGGCATTGGTGCTGGAAGATACTGTGATGGACAGGTGCTTGTATATCATGATTTGCTCGGATATACAGAACAAGTACCAAGATTCGTGAAAAAATACACGGACTTGCATTCCAATATTGTAGAAGCAATTTCACAATATATTCAAGAAATCAAAAAAAATCAATTTCCAGCAAAAGAGCACTGCTATTATGCAAAAATATGAACATTTCCAAGCTGGGACTTGGAAACGAGAAACTAAAACAAGAGAGCAAGAAGACAAGAGTTCAAGAAGACAAGAAGACAAGAAGTAAGACGACTTCTCAATGTCTGATAATTTTTTGTGTTTTTTCGTGTAATTTCGTGGCTAACAAGAAAACAAGATGTAGAACGACCTTCTAAGGTCGTTTAGCAAATACAAAAATAAATAATAGTATAAGTACATAGAGCATAAGTTTTCAGGTATTCAGAATAAGGTAGTCCTGTATAAGTAGTGGTATTCTGAGATGCTTTATTTAATAAATCATTCACCACCACTTTGAGAGGACTACCCAGAATAGAAATATTTTCTTATCTTTGTGTCTTGGCGCCTTTGCGGTGAAGAAACACTTTTGATCAGGCACTTAAGACCAAAAGGAGCAAATTATGGAAAAAATAAAAATTCTCTGGATAGATGATGAAATTGAGAGTTTGAAGCCACATATAATGTTTTTAGAAGAGCATAACTACAAGATTACAAAATCTACTAATGGAATGGATGCAATAGGATTGGTAGAAGCAAAAAATTTTGATATAATTATATTAGACGAGATGATGCCAGGATTAGATGGATTAGCTACACTTTCACAAATTAGATATATCAATAGCACTGTGCCTATAATAATGGTTACTAAAAGTGAAGAAGAAAATTTGATGGATAAAGCGATTTCCAAAGATATTGCAGATTATATTATAAAACCAATTAATCCTAACCAAATTTTGATGAGTATAAAAAAAATACTACAAGCAGACGAAATTAAACTAAATCGTATGGGTGAAGAATATTCTAAATTTAGTGCTTGGTTAAATAGAACCCTCTTTTCTAATCCCACATCAAAGGAATGGCAGGATATTTATCGTAAAATTTGTGAATGGGATATTATATTAGATGGAATAACCGATAATAACTTGATACAAACTCACGAGTTTGAAAAGAGGAATGTAAATACAGAATTTTGTAATTATGTATCTGACAACTACTATAATTGGATAAATTCTGACGAACATCCTACAATTTCTACAGATATCGTAAAAAAATATGTGAGTCCAGAATTAAGAAATAATAAATTAGTATATTTTATTGTATTGGACTGCCTTCGTTTTGACCAGCTTCTAGCTTTTAAACCGTATTTAGAAAAGTACTTTAATATTAATACTGACCTATATTATTCCATTTTACCGACTGCTACACCATATTCAAGAAATGCTATATTTAGTGGACTAATGCCCATAGAAATTAAAAAGAAATATCCTCAATATTGGATAGATAGTATAGAAGATGAGAACAGTTGTAATCGGAATGAACATCAGTTAATTGATTTGCAATTAAGAGAATCTGGAATTACTTTATATCCTGACAGTAAGTATATTAAAATATTCAAAATAGAAGAAGGTGATTTTGTATTGCGTAAGGTGGACAGTTACAGAAAAGAAAGATTGGTGATTTTAGTGTATAATTTCCTTGATCTATTGGCTCATCATCGTTCCAAAAGTGAGATTTTACAAGAAATGATGCCTAATGAGAAAGCATTAAGATCTCTTACAAAAACATGGTTCTTACATTCTACATTCTATCAAGTAATGCAAAAAATCTCTAAACAACATAATGCTGTGGTTATTTTAACTACGGATCACGGTTCTATAAAAGTTAATAGGGCAACAAAAGCTATTGGAGATAAAGAAACAACAACAACTTTACGGTATAAAACAGGTAGGAATCTAAGCAGTAATAGCAGACATTCATTATACTTGAAAAATCCTGGTGATTTTAAGCTTCCATATAGAAACATTGTGCAGAATTATATTTTTGCTAAAGAGGATTATTATTTTATCTATCCAAATTCATTTCATGAATACCAGAGACAATATAATGGCACTTTCCAACACGGAGGAATTTCTATGGAAGAGATGATATTGCCTGTTAGTATTATGAAGCCCAAAAGAAGATGAAGCACGCAATGTTCTAATCTTATGAATAATAGTAAGTTAGCCCACAACTTTAGCTGTGGAAAAACATAATCCAATAAATCCATTTTAACCATTTTTACCCAGTGAAATAACTTCCTTGTCTAATTGTTCATGTTTTTTCATATACTTATATTTCACAGGGTGAATGGTTTTTATAGTAAACTCATAAATATTTTAAATGTCTGACATCTTTTTGTGTTTTTTTGTGGCTAAAATTGATGTATCTGGATTAAATTCTTCTCCGTGTTCTCTGTGATTCTGTGGTTAGTAATTCATGAATTCGTGGTTTTAAATAACTGATACCCCTGGAATTATTCAATATGAAATATATTTCACATTCACTTGCAGATACAGAAAAAATCGCAGAAGAATTGTCAGCAAAATTACAACCTGGCTCTATTATTACTTTATCTGGAAAATTAGGTACTGGCAAGACATGTTTCGTCCAGATGATTGCAAAACAATTTGGTGTGAACGGATATATCAATAGTCCATCTTATACTATATTAAATCAATATCAGGGCAGGTATACTATTTATCACTTAGATTTCTATAGATTGGACTCATTGGAACAAATATTAGAAATAGGTATTGATGAAATTATTTATGGACAGGGCATTACTTTTATAGAATGGCCTGAACTCATTGAACCGATTTTGCCAAAAAATTGCGTTAAGGTATATTTTAGATATTTGGATGAAACAAGCAGAGAGATTATAATAAAAACAGCAAAAGATAAAAATTTATCATAAATTAGTATTATTGGTGTCTAATATAAACAGAGGGTATTATGAAACAAATGAATCCTTTTCAAATTATTGGAGCAAAAAACAAAAAAATTATAATTGTAGATGATGAAGAAAGAATTCTTGATATGTTGGGGGCTGTGTTAACTAATTTAGGATTTAAAATTACTAAAGCAAATAGTGGTAAGAAAGCATTGACAATATTAGAGCATAGTTCTTTTCACATTGCTTTAGTTGATATTGTATTAGGAGATATAACTGGAATTCATGTATTGGACAGAATAAAAACATTATATCCTGATTGTGTAGTAATAATGATATCTGGTTATGCAACTGTGGAAAATGCAATAGAAGCAATGCGATATGGGGCTGACAATTATTTAGTCAAACCTTTTGAATTAAAGGAACTAATTGATATATTAAAACAATATGTGTAGCATTAGGCAGATTCCACATAAATAATGTTGATAATTCTTGTAATAAATTTTCTAATTTTATTTTACTTTGTGGCTAATTTTACACTTTCAAACTAACCCATAATCAAAGTTGTGGGCTTTAATTTCATTCATAATTGCAATGTAACGATTCGGAATAAAATATAAGATTTATGGATTTTTATTTACTAGACAACATAAATGAAAGATTATTTGAATGGATAAATATTGGATTATCCAATAAATTTTTTGACATATTTTTATCAAATATTACAAAGTTAGGTTCAATAGTATTTGCTTTCTTATTTACTTTGGCAATTTGCATCTTATCAAAAAATGTTAGATTAACATTCAAAATTGTTTATGTACTTGCGTTTAATTTAATAGTAGTTCAAATTCTTAAATATATTTTCAATACTGTTCGTCCATTTTGTGTAGAAAATGCGAATAGTAATTTGATATACTCGGATGCATTTGTAAGGACTTTAGGTCCTGGATTTCCCAGCTCACATTCAGCTGTTATTTTTACCATTGCGTTTATTATGCATAGATTATATCCACGATTAAGTCCATTATATTTTTCCATTGCAATAATTGTCAGTTTTAGTAGAATATACTTGGGTGTTCATTATCCTTTTGATGTGCTGTTTGGATCTTTATTCGGGCTAATTTCAGGATGGTTATTTGATAAAAGGTTTAAATTGAAGGATGAGATTGCTAACAGAAACTCGACTCGGGTTCTTTGAACTTGAGTCGGGTTTCACAGATATCGGGGCGTAGCGCAGTCCGGTTTAGCGCGCTTCGTTCGGGACGAAGAAGTCGGAGGTTCAAATCCTCTCGCCCCGACCAATTTACTGACAGTCATCACGAAAAGCCATTTATATCGCTCCTACGGAGCTATGATTTGACACTGTAATTATTGCTACGAGTATTTCATGCCTACGGGATTTTTTCACAGAAACTCGACTCGGGTTCTTTGAACTCGAGTCGGGTTTCACGGTCGTAATTTTGCAGCTAATAAATTTTTTAAGGAATCTTATGAATAAGAATAAAATAAACAAGATTATAAAATTACTCAGAAAAAGAGATGATATTTCTCAAAAATTGCTATTGAAAGAAGGCTATAGTAAAGAGGAAATAGAAACTTTATCTAATATGATTGTTTCACATCCCATTAGATTTAATCGTCCATATAATCGGATATTATCATCTGAGGAAGAACAATTTGTTAGTGTAGAAGCGTATGGATATTTGTCAAAATTACTCTATCTTGGTTCAATTGATGAATATATGTATGAAAAAATTATATTGCTTTCCTCAATCATTGGTGCTGGTAATAACATTCGTTTAGATAAAAATATGATGAAAAAATTAGTTAATTACCTATTATTTCATCAGGATGATTCTACTAATTTTGACGATATGTTAGACAATCTCTTATATAATGACAATGATAGTAATAGATTATTGAATTAAACAAGAGAACAAGAGTTCAAGAGAACAAGAGTTCAAGAGAACAAGGGTTCAAGAAGCAGAATGACATCCAAAAGTCATTAACACAAGAAGATGTATGAACTTAACCAAAGCTAATTGACATTTTTATAATCTATTATATTGGTCGTTTTTTATTCTTCATGGATAAAATCTGTAAGTTTTTATATTATTCTGTGTTCTCTGTGGCTACTTTATCATAAATTCAAATGGAGAAAATTATGACAGAAAAAAATTTAGTAATAGTTGAGTCACCAGCAAAAGCAAGGACAATAAAAAAGTTTTTAGGTCAGAATTATGAAGTAGAATCATCAATGGGACATATAAGAGATTTACCAAAAGGTGAGTTTGGAATTGATATAACTAATGGATTCAAACCTAAATATGTCATTGCTCCTGATAAAATAAAAACAGTAAGAAAATTACAAAAAATGGCTAAAAAAAATAATAAAGTGTATTTAGCATCTGATCATGACAGAGAAGGTGAAGCTATTGCATTTCATCTAAGTTACATATTAAAAAAGTATAAAAGAAGTGAAGACATCTATCGTGTTGTATTTAACGAAATTACTAAACCAGCAATATTAAGTGCTGTCAAAAATCCGGGTAAAATAGATTTAAAAAAAGTAGAGGCACAACAAGCAAGAAGAATATTAGATAGAATCTTTGGGTATAAGATTAGTCCTTTGTTATGGAAAGTAATCACAAGTGGGCTTTCTGCTGGTCGCGTGCAAACAGTAGCTCTGAGACTATTAGCAGAAAGAGAACGAAAAATACAAGCATTTAAACCAGAAGAGTACTGGACAATTACAGCATATTTAAATAAAAAGTTAAAATTTAGTTCTTATTTAGTTAAATTTGATAACAAAGAGATTAAAATCAAGAATGAAAAAAAAGCGAATGAAATTTATTACTACCTTGTGAAACAATCATATACTGTTCAATCTGTAAAGAAACAGACGGGTATACTTTCGCCTCCGCCACCATTTATTACAAGCACTTTACAACAAGAAGCATCAAGAATTTTGAGATTTTCTACCAAAAGGACTATGATGATTGCTCAACAATTGTATGAGGGAATTGATTTAGATGGTGAAACAACTGGCATTATATCTTATATGCGTACAGATTCTACTCGTATCTCTTCTCAAGCTAATATGGAATTAAGAAAACTAATAAAAGAAAGGTATAAAGAGAAATATCTGCAAAAGAGAATAAGGATTTTTAAAAATAAAAATACAGCACAGGACGCTCATGAGGCAATTAGACCGACATCATCATATCGCACACCTGATTCTATCAAAAGATTCCTATCTAATGACCAATATAAACTTTATGATTTAATTTGGCGTCGCTTTGTTGCCACACAAATGACCCCAGCAAAGTTAGAATTTGTTACTATTAACATAAATGCAGGAAAAGGGCTATTTCGTTCACAAGGAACAACTATCCTGTTTGACGGCTTTATGAAGGTCTATTCACATGTTTCTATCAAAAATAGTAATGTTATATTGCCGGACTTGAAAGCAAAGGAGTTAATAAATTTAGAGAAATTGGAAAAGCAGAAGAAATTTACAAGCCCACCATTGCGATATACAGAAGCATCATTAGTAAAAAAATTAGAATATGAAGGTATTGGAAGACCAAGTACTTATGCTTCTATTATCACTACTTTATTAGCTAGAAAATATGCTACACTTGTGCAGAGAAAATTTATTACTACTGAATTAGGATTGATTGTAGAGAAATTTTTGATTAGTAAATTTTCTGATATATTCAATACTAAATTTACAGCGGAAATGGAAGCAGAATTGGATAAAGTAGAGCAAGGAAGTTATGATATGGAAAAAGTGCTTAATGAATATTATAATCCACTTGCCGAGCAATTAGAAAAGATAAGTATTTCTAAAGAAAAAGAGAAATTACAGATAGAAACGGATATTAAGTGTGAAAAATGTGGTGAAAAAATGGTTATTAAATGGGGTAGAAACGGTAAATTCCTTGCCTGTCCCAACTTTCCTAAGTGCAAAAATACTAAAAATTTTACATACACAGACCAGGGTAAAATTAAGATTGTGAAAGAAGAATTACTTGATGAACTATGCCCTAAATGCGGAAGTAAATTGTCTGTAAGATCAGGAAAATTTGGAAGATTTTATGCCTGCTCTAATTATCCTAAATGCAGATATACAAGACCATTTTCTATTGGCATACATTGTCCAGAGGAGAATTGTGATGGACAAATAATTGAGAGGAAAAGTCAAAAAGGCAAAACTTTTTACGGTTGCTCCAATTATCCTAAATGCGATTTTATTACATCTTATAAACCTGTTAACCAAGAATGTCCAAAATGTGGTTACAAAATATTAGTAGAGCGAAGTTCTAAAAAAGATGGAGATTATCTCTATTGCCTGAGATGTAAAGAGAAGTTTTTTAGATAGCTGCGATTGCTAATCTATATGTCCAAGTCCAGTAGAGAAATTTTTATGTTTAATTTGGCAGTTATCAGTAGAAATGCTACCTATTCCAGTGTCAAAGTTAGCTTTTTCTATAGTGCAATCAGTTGCAGAAATAGCACCTACACCTGTATCAGCTTTTATATTTTTTGATAGAACATCATTGAACTTTATACTACCTGTGCCGCAATCAATATCAATAGATTTTGTTTTCGCTGTTGATAAAGTAATAGATCCTACTCCACAATCTATAATTATGTTTTCAGCATTACAATTTTCAATGTCTATCTTTCCAGCCCCGATATCTAAATCAATATCTAATCCATTGAAATTAGATAAATTGAAATTACCAGCACCAGAATCTATAATCAAATTAATACCATTTGGAATTGTTCCTTTGATGCTTCCAATAGCACAAGGAGAATCTGACCTGCTTTTAGCTTTCAAATATCCATCTTCAAATGTCAAAAAAACATCATCTTCCTTTTTCTCATAAATTGTTACTGTTAAATTAAACTCATCTCCACCAAAAATATTATACTCTCCATGATGAGAATCAATATCTAAGCTATTGACATCAGCTGAATGAGTGAAATTTATAACTCTTTTATGTCTTAAAGTAACGCCATCAACTCTTAGCTTATCCTTATCCCATTCAATTGCACTCATACTACTTACAGGATTATTGATAAAAATTGAAGAAGTGAGTAATAGCATTATAAGTATTATTTTGAACTTTACATTTTGTTTCTGTGTCATAATAACCTCTTTTTTTTAGATTCATAGCATCAAAATTCAATTTTCGCTACAAAAAATGCGTAGTGCAAAGGGCGTAATGCCTAGTGAAACACCAATGATTATTTCTCTCTCTGTGTCTCTGTGGCAATCAAAGATAATTAGAGAACTCCCGCACTTGACGATAAGCACGGGAGTCGTAGACTATATTGGGGGAAATTAAAAGCCGAACCAGGGACCAATAGTAAATGTATATCCACTAAATTTAGTATTTTTAGAATCCACAACATCAAAATCTTCATTAGCTGTCCAATCAGGTTTAAAGGAATAAGTGTATATATAACCTGCTGTTGCCCGAACACCTAACCAAGAGGTAATACGATACATTAAACCGACTTTTGGATGTAAAGCAATGAATTTCTTTTCCATCTTTACATAATAATTGTGGTCGGGACTATCTAAGTCATCTTCAATATTCCAATCATAATTTCCATCTTTCTGTAATATTTCTAATTTTGCTCTACCCCAGCCAAGCATCAACTCTACTAATGAAACGAGTTTTCTGCTAAATGGGATTCTTTTAGTTAGAGTTACTCCACCATAGCCGATATCATATTTCATTTTGCGGGTTACCCTTGTGCTGTCTGATAGAGTAACATCTTTCTTACGAGTGATACCACAGCCAGCTCCCATACCGCCAATAAACAATCCTTTGCCTATCGGTCCCTTTCCACCTCCACCATTCATAAATAAACCATTTTTGCTTAATGTTGGAAACTCAAGTTGAGAAATTATTTCATTAACATCATCAAAATCAGGCACATACCAGACAGGGATCCAACTACCACCACCATATCCAGCTGATAATTTCT
>QMNM01000012.1 GCA_003647765.1 Candidatus Cloacimonadota bacterium | reverse complement strand
TTCATCTTACCACTATTTGCTGGTGATGATGGCACAACTGGCTCTTGAAGCTGATAAATTCTACTTACTTTTATATTGGCATTCAATTTTATCTCATTTAACTGACTCTGCAAATTGACTAACACATTTTCAAGAGCATTCTTTTGTCTTTGTAATTTATTCAACTCTGTTCTATATTCTGGTAAGATGTCATAGCTACTTATGAGTTTTTTTAAGGCATTGATTTTCTGTTCTAATGAAATAGATTCTCCCTCTCTTTCAATAAGATCATTAACAAGTTGTTGCCTTATAGGGTTGGCAGAAAGATTTTTTAACTGGATATTTTTTTCTGCACCTTCTTGAATTAATCTTTTAACATTCTCAATATTATTTTTAATTGCCTGTACCTTAGGGTGTTTTTCCGTATACTTTGTTAGAGCTCTTGCTAAGTCAACTTCCAAGTTCATTAATCGTATTTTTAGTGGCTCGCTATAAGTCGTTTGTGCTACTATATCGGTCTCTTCACTTTTCAACTTTTCCTTAATGCTATTAATATTAGCTTTTACAGCAGACAATTCAACTTCAGCAGTGCTCAGCATCTCCCGAAATTTATTAACATTTTGTAAATTAATCTCCACATCATCAGTATATTTATTTATGTTATGAGCATGGTAGAAATTCTCTATTTGTTCGTCTAATTTATCTAATTCATCCTGTTTGGTTTTTAGTTGGGACTTAATGTAATCAAGGGAGTTATTAAAACCAGTTGAACGAACTTCTGTATCATACTCCTTTAACGCAAGATACATAGCATTTGCAACCTCAGCTGTTTCTACACGATTAGTAGAGGTAGCAATAATATTTACTATATGCTCCTCATCTCTTTCTGTTTTACACTCAATCATTGCTGAAATTTGGGAGGGAGATACTCTTCCTTCAAGTATCTTGGAAGCTCTTTTGGCTATCTCTGATGACTTAATAATCTGTAGCCATGTTTTAATGTCAAGGTCTTGCTTGAACATAGGTTTATTATTTATTATCTGCAATTCCATTAGGTCTTGCTGAATAAAAATCTTTGTACTTGCTTTATAAATATCCCTTTGCCTCTTTGTATATGCAAAAATAGCCAGAACCACTGTTAATAAAATAAGTAATATCAAAAACTTATAATGGTAAGCGATTTCCAGATATTCTTTAATATTTATCTCTGTAGATTCTTCTATATTTTTCTTTCTTATTAGTTCATCTAACTTCTTATCTAATGAACCTTTGCTCTTTTGGAAGAAGTTAAATATACCTTTCCCCACTCTTGAAGAAGTATATGTCTTGCCAGAGGAAGATGAATAATTATTTATCTCTTCCTTTTTCTGACGCATTTTAGTCAGGGATAATCTGGATGTATCTGTCTTATCTTGCATAATTATACACTTTCTTACCAATCATCTTATCTAATATTTGTTGTTCACTAATATCAGGATAAGAGTAAAGTAATTTTCTAATTTTCCCTGCTAATTTATTCCTTGATTCTTCAATTGTTATAATGTCTAATACATTGTGAGAAGAGATATTAACCTCTTTTGAAGAAACTAATACTGTCAGATACTGATGTGGGAACTCAATTAAAGCTGGGCAGATGAAATTAAAGATACTGTCTATTTTCTGGAATTCTTTATAATGATAATGCCCACTGCAAATAAAACTAACTTTGTATCTCTTGCATAAGTCCATAAACTCCATTGCAGAGTATAACAATTTTCCATTCTTTTGATAATTTAATTCCACTATTGGATAATGAACAAGTATAATAACATCCTTTCTGTTATTACTTTTTAGATGCTTTTCAAGATTTTTCATAAGATTTTCTGTCCATGCTTCACCGCCACTAATTGGATTAATATTATCAATTCCGATTAGAAGCAGATCTTTAACAGGTGAATAAGACCAGATTCCTCCCTTAAAATTTGGTTCGTTATCAGCAAAAGCAGTATGAAAAGTCGTCTTACTAATCCCAATACCAGATATTGGCATAGCAAAATCATTATTGCCTATAACTACAAAATATGGCTTATTCAATTTATCAAGTATAAATTTACTTGCATCTAAATTCCATGAACGACCATTGTTTAGAATATCACCTGTTATAATTACAAAATCTATATCTTTATTTTCATTTATATCTCTAACAGCATTTTCTAATATAGTAGTGCTTAACGAAAATCGCATCTCTTGGTCAACAATTCTCTCCTTTCCAATTTCAATATGCACATCACTCAGCCAAGCAAAAGTATATGCAAAAACTAATCTTGGCAATAAAAGTAAGAGTAATATAATTTCTATAATACCAGTTTTACCCAAGATCCCTTCTTTCATATCTATTTAAGTCATCAAAGATAATGGACATTACTTGTTTGGTTATTATATTCAGTTCCTCTGAAAATCCATAGTCAAGTGCGATTTTACAGGCACGATTTATCTCACGAGGTATGCCATCAGTTTTAGAATAAATTAAGTAAAAAGCATCTTCAGAAAATATATCTTCTTCAAGTCCGGCTCTTTTTAATCTATGTTTGATGTAATTTTCTGTATCAGTTCTTGTCATCCGATTCAGATGATAACGCATACTTATTCGCTGGTCAACTTGTGGCAGTTTCTTAATTTTCGTTAATAAATCTGGCTGACCAATAAATATGAGAGTAATAGGAGATTCATAATTGTAAGATATATTAGTTAAGTCCTTTATAGAGTCCAGATAGTGCGGTCCAATTTTTTGAGCTTCATCAAGAAATACAAACACTCTTTTTGCTGATATAACGACCTCTGTTGCTAAAAATCGCTTCAATCTTGTTATCAATACATATTTGTTATTTGGCAGATTCTCAGGATTAGACCCTGTTAATTGATATAAAATTTCCTTTATAATATCAATATCTCTATAATTAGAAGTATCAAGACAAACTACAAGATTATGTTCTTCATTTTGTAATAATTCTTCACGAAGAACATTTCTTGTAATTGTCTTTCCAGCACCAATTTCCCCTGTGAGTAATCCTATATTCATATTATGTGATTCAATTATATATCGTAGCCGTTCCAATGCTTCTTTATGGTCTATGCTCTCATAAAAAAATTTAGGGTCAGCATTTTCCTCAAAAGGTGCCTCTTCTAATTTCCAATACTCTAAACAATCCATTTTTCCTCCTACATATAACTTTTTAATGTAAGTGCGAAGCTACTTATTGTTTTACACCGCTCTCAAATATCTTTTTTAGTTCCTCATTATTTGGATCCATTTTATATGCCTTTTTCCAATATTTCATTGCTTCATCAACTTTTCCTTGACGATACAATATAGAACCTAATCTTAAATATCCTAATACCAAATTAGGTGCTAAATTAATAGCTGTTCTGCACTCCTTCTCTGCACTCTCAAACTCATTTGCGTAATACAATTTTAGTGAGTTCAAAAGATGTTTTAATGCCTCATTTATCTTTTTCTGTTCTGCTAATCTTACTTTTTGTGCTTCTAACTCAGCTGCCATTGCTAATAGAGTTGAATCTGGAACAGGTTTTTCAATAATTATTGTATCTTTTATAATTGTCTCTTTTACAAGTGTGTCTAATCTCACTTTTTCAATAAACATAGTATCAATTCTAACCTTTGTTTCATAACGAGTTTCAGTTTTTATTCTTGAAGGAGCATATTTTGTTACTCCTTGTGATTCTGCTCGTGAATTACTATATTGAAGGCGAAGCCCAATGTAGTGGTCACCATAAGTGGAATAAATACCAGAAAATGGGTATCTTACACAGTAATTAAGAATACAATTTATTGACTTAATATCAACAATCTCTCTTGAAGTAATTGGGTCTACGATTTTGTTAATCCATTGCTTGCCGAGAAAATTCAATGTAAAACCAAAGCTGACGAATTTACTATCATAACCAGTTTGCAGTTTCAGTTTGTTATTGAGTTTGCACTCTAATCCGCTATGAATTCTGATAATTCGTTCATCATTAAGAAGTTCATCTTGCCATTCTATATCCATAGCAAAGAGAAACCATCTCCAATAATAAGAAAGCCCAAAACTTGTATTTATTGGCAATATATCCTTATCTTCCTTATTCAATGCTATGTTTGGCTCATTTATATTTTTTATTGAAAGACCTATCATAAAATTACGGAAAATGTTAGCATATAATCCAGATGAAATAACATAGTTATTCACTTTTGTGCCATAATTATCAAATAACGGGTCATCATTAATATATTTATTTAGAGAAAACCGTTTGGATAGATTATCTATACTAAATCCTATACCGAATTTATCTTGTATTATGTGAAATCCGTATTGCAAACCGAACCGATTCTCTGAATAGATGTTTGCTTTAAACATTCCACCATTTACTGATAGTGTTCCCCATCTGCCAAAAGGATAAGCAAAAGCAATATAAGTATAACTTAAATCGTCATTGTCCAAGTTCCATAAATACTTACGAAAATCAGTAGCGATTTCTACGGAATTTAATCTACTGAGTAATGCTGGATTCCAATATGCTGCATAAGCATCATTAGCAATAGAAGTATAAGCATTGCCCATTGCACAAGACCTTACACCAGGTCTATCCTCAAAAGCAGAGAATAATAATACAGGAAATAACATAATAAAAATAAATTCCATAAAAGTAAATTTCATCTTGCTAATACCACTGTCCCTTGATATGTTTTGCTACCAATTTTTACTTGATAAATATACAATCCGCTACTTTGTAATTTATTTGAATTATCCATTCCATCCCAGATAAAGCAATATTTATCATTCTTATGAGACATAAATAGGTCCTTCACTTTTTCACCAAATCTATTATAAATTGCTGCTTTAACATTTTTATTAGTAGGCACATAAATAATTGCCTCATCGTTTTTATTGTCGTGATTAGGAGTGATAATTGGGGGTATAATAACAACTTTGTCTTTTTTATCGTGAGGGATTTCCAATAAAAAGACGAATGTAGAATCCATTTTATTGCTTGGCACAGCAACATCACAGGCAAAGATTCTGCATATAATCTGCTCACCCTGATAAAAGGATTTATCGTCCAAGATGAACTTCATGCGATAACCAAGAGAGTCAGGGTCAAAGCCAAATGGATTGGAGAATAATTGCGTCTGATACTTCATATCCATACTATTTATGTAAAATTCAATATCTTCTTTTCTTATTCCCATACCTTTGTCCAAAACATCTATCCATAAAGTATCTCCAATCTTTGCATAAGTAGAACCAACTGGCAGTGAAATATTCGCTAAATAAGGCGGAAATGTATCTTGTATAACTATAAATGATAAATTATCACTTAATGTGTTTCCACAGTTGTCACTGATTGAATAAAAAATGGATACAGTTGTGTCCTCAGCATAATATTCAGAATTTGCATAATTGGCCTGATATATTTTATCAAAAAGTGTGTCTATATATGAAGATATGAATTCGTCATTTACTTTCAAAATGAAAGATGAGGAATCAATTCCTGAAAGAGTATCTGTAAAGGTTAAACTAATTACAGAATTTGGATAGCCATAATCACCAGGACAATATTCTAATAGTACAGGCGGATTTGTGTCTTTTACACAACTAAAATAATAAGATATGTTTAATTGATTTTGATTACTTGAATTGTCCTTTGCTTCAATATGAATGTTCACTACATCACTATAGTTAAAATCATTTGTTGGATTGTATGCTAAAGAATATCCTGTCCCATTGATAGATGAAATAGCTGTTATTTCTGTATTAGTATAAAAGGTAATATCAACATAATTGACTTCTAATCTTATTGAGCTGGAATCAACACCAGTATCAGCATCTAATACTTCTAGGTATATAGTTGTATTTACAGGTATATTTTCACTTTCAGGTGCTGGATTCTGATTTTGCAGAAATGGTGGGTTGTAGTCATCATCAACACAGCGGAAAGAATAAATCTGTAATGGCATAACATTTGCAGCTAAATCCTGACAAGTAACAGAAACTTCTACTACTTGGTTATAACTAAATAAAGTATCTGGGTTATGAGTAATTGCATAGCTATATCCATTTGGCAAAGCTTGTAATTGGAAATTGACTGGTTGATTATTAACGAATAGTTCAATAGTTGTAGTATCTACACCAACGCCATCATCAGCTACTTCTAAATAGATATCTGTATCTCTTGGCACACTTGGCTCGTTTGGTGCAGGATTTTGGTTTAAAATGTAAGGTGGGATTGTATCTCCTTGACAAAAGAATGAATAAGAAATATCCATCACATTAGGAATAATAGCGTTATCTTCTGCAATCACTTGCAAATGAACTTGCTGTTCAAAATCAAAATCCTCTGGTGAATCATAAAATACAGAATATCCATCTGATACAGAATTTATTTCCAGGTATTCTGAACAATCCACACTATCAACAATAAGTTGAATAGAATTAGGATTGACGCCTGTTTTATGATCTTTTATTTCAAAATAGACATTTGTGCTTATGCTTACACCAGTGAAGTTAGCAGGTGGATTGAGATTAGTAATATAACATTCTACTGTATCAAGTGTGCAAATAAAGTAGTATGATTGTTCTGGCATTATATTAGGTGGATCTGCTAAATCTTGTGCATTTATTACTACATTTATAGGAGCAGGAGGATTGTAAGTCCATCTGCCATCAGGATAATATGTTATTAAAAAGCCATTTTCAATTGAGCTGATTAAAGTATTGGCACTAACAATTATTTCATCATTATTTATCTTGATATAGATACTATTACTATCTACTCCCATTAGGTCGTCTTTTATCTCAATGCAGAATTTTGTATTTGTTGCTGCATCAGACCAGTACATTTCTGGGAAATGATTATCTGTATAAGGCGGGTCTTTATCTTGTACACAGTAAAATATAGAAGTAGTATCTACGGAATTAGGTATTGATGCCAAATCACTTGCTAATACTGTAATTGAATGCTGATTGTAAGAATAGTAAAAATTTGAGTCACAAGGCAAGTAGCTGATTTTATATCCCATTGAGATAGGAATCAGATTAGTATAATATGTTAAGTCAATACCATCTATTTTGAATGCTATGGAACTCGTATCTACACCTGTCTCATCATCTTTAAGCAATACAGTTATTGGTGAATTTCTGCCAATAGTATCACCATAAGCAGGATTACAACTGCTTACATAAGGGGGGACTGTATCACTTGCACAAGTAAAAGAGTAAGTAAAACTTAGCATAACATTAGGAGTTGGCGATAAATCCTGTGCATCAATAGATACATAAACTACCTGTTCGTAGGCAAAATATTCATCAGGCACAATAGTTATGCTATATTTTTCAGGAGTGCCTGAATAGAGGAAACTATTATCATCAATAGAAAATGTATCATTTTCAATGCTAACTATCACAGAATTTATATCTACACCATCCCCCAAATCTGATATATCAAAACTAATGTTTGTATTAACAGGCACATCAAGTTCATTTGCTTCTGGGTCTAAATTAGTAACATAAGGTGGGTCTGTATCTTCTTTTGTTCTAAATGAATATATTTCTTTAGGCATATTATAGGCATCAGGAGTATGCAAATCTGAACAATCAACAGTTACATCAATAAATTGATTATAACCATAAGCTTGTTCAGGAGTGATTTTTATTGAGTAATTATTGGATGTTCCTATGTAAGAAAAATGAAGAGTATCATTACAATTATAAGTAATGCCAGCAATAACTACTAACACAGAAAAGATGTCTATTCCTTCGTCATCATCTATCAAGTCAAACTCTACTAAATGGTTAACTTGAACACCAGTTTCATCAATATCAGGGTCTCTATTTTGGATATATGGCAGACCGCCAAAAATCAGATACCCAATACCATTATTTTCTCCATTTACAGAGCCAAATAGTATATCATTCTTTCCATCATTGTTTATATCACCAGTTGCAAATGTCTGCCCAATATTATCATTAGAACCTGCACCCAATATAATAAGATCATAATTTGTTCTATCATCTAAGCTCACTTGGCCAGAGATTTGACTATTGCCAAATAGAATATAAATAATACCTGCTCCATTACCACTCTTTATGTTTGCATAAGGGATTCCGATTACTACATCAGCAAAATTATCCTGATTAAAATTGCAATGAGAAACATATTCACCTAAATAGGAATCATTTCGTGTGCCAATGATTTTCACATCAGGAGATGTGATTGATAGGTCATAGATTAAAGGGAAATTATTTCTACCAGTAATGATAGATATTGAGCCAAAACCGTTATTATCTATTTTATCACCCAAAAGAATATCAGCAAGATTATCTCCATTTACATCTGCTAAATCCACAGAATATCCTATTTCTCCATCTTGATTTGCACCATAAAATTTGCAAAACATATCAGGATTTTCAGCCAGATCAATCAATGTATCAATAAATATACTCCTGCCTTTAAATAGATAAACAATTCCAGCTTTATCTCTATTATTTGGGTCAGAGCCGGGCGAACCAATACAAATATCAAAATAATCATCATTATTCACCTTTCCAATAGCAACAGACATTCCCAATTCGTCATTTATATTAGCACCTACAAATTTTATATCTTGTTCATCATTAGCAAGTTCAATAATATTGGGAATAGAATTACTACCGAAGATAATATATACAGCTCCACAATTTGCTTTTGTATCATAATCCGAATACGGAGAACCAATAATAAGCTCACAGTAACTATCACCATTTATATCGCCAGTAGCCAGAGAAATACCAATATGTTCATTATCCTGACAGCCATTTATAAGACAATCATAGCCACCACTTTGAAGATCAATCTCTGATGGAATATTAGAATTGCCAAATATAATATAGACTAGACCACATCCATTATACTCATCTGTATTTGCATAAGGGGCGCTAATAGCAATGTCTTCATATAAGTCATTATTAAAATTCCCAGTAGCAATAGAATATCCTAATTGATGACCATTTTTAGCACCTATAATTGTTACATCAGGATTGCTTTGGTTCAGCGATATTTCCTCATTCTGGGAAAAGTTAGTTTTTCCGTAGATTATATATACCTCTCCTGCGGAATTTCTCTCATAAGGGTCAGCTGAACTTGCAGAAATGATAATATCCATAATACCATCACCATTAACATCTGCAATTGCACAACTCTTTCCCAAAAAGTCGTATGGATTCTTACCTTTGATTTTTATATTACTATCCCAATTACTCAAATTAAATCGCTGTTGTGCTATTAAGTGAGCAGATAGTAATATAAAAATAATAACAATAGTTTTATTGTTCATCGTTATCAATCTTCTTTGTAATATCAATAGGCATTGATATAATAAATTTAGTTCCTTGATTGACTTGGCTTTCAAAACTTATCTTTCCCTTATGCTTTTTGACAATATCAGCAACTATAGAAAGCCCTAATCCTAATCCTCGTTTATTTTGTATAGATTGCTCTCCTTTTGTGAATTTTTTAAAGATAATCTCTCTTTCCTCTTCTTTAATACCACAACCAGTGTCTTCAACTACAAAAACAATATTATCATCTTCTTTTTTACATGATAGTTTTACATATCCCTCTTTAGTGAATTTACTACTATTTTCAATTAAATTGATTAGCATTTCACGAAGCAGATTCTCCTCTCCTTTAATCTGTTTGACATTACAAAGTTCATAATAAAAATTTATATTACGATTCTCAAAGAGATGTTGCATCTGATTTGCTATTTCAGGAATTAGGTTTTCTACATCAATATTGCTAACTTCTAATTTATGATGTTCCTTTGTTAAATCCTCAAATCTTAAAATTTTATCAATAATATCTTCTAATCTAATACATTCTTTTCTTATTGTCTGAATAAAACTTTGGCGCATATCCGATTTCATATTTGGGTTTCTAAGTAGAGTATCAAGAAAGCCAATAATAGAGGTCAATGGTGACCGTAATTCGTGAGACACAATGGACACAAAATCATCTTTTATTCTTTCGTAATTCCACTTTTCTGTAAGAGAAACTGAAGTAAGTATCAGTTCTGTTGGAGTAAAAGGTTTCTTTTGAAATGTCAATTTTCGTGGTGTGCCTACTTTTTGAATAATCTCGTTTGAACTATAATCATTATATCCTGTAACAAGTACAATTTCAATATCCTTATCAATTTTACGCATTTGAAATGCAGTTTCTAATCCATCTATACCTGGTGGCATTCTGACATCAACATAAGCCAAAGCAAAGGGATTCTCGTCTTCATACGCTTCTTTCACCAATTTAACAGCTTCTTCCCCTTGAGAAGCAATTGTTAATTCAAATCTTGGAAAATACATCTGGATAATTTTATTCTCTAATATCTCTTTATAAAGCAACCGGATAATGTCCTCATCATCAACTGCTAAAATTCTTCTATTCATAATTATTCCTTTAAAGTAATTTCAGCCACATCAGTCTGGCGTCTGACCGATTCTCCCTTTGTGTCTTGGTGGCTATGTAGTTACTTATTTCTCTAAGTTATATTCTTTTATTTTTCTATATAAAGTCGCTCTACTAATGCCAAGAATTTTGGTCGTTTTATTTTTATTATAATTACATTTTTTAAGAACTCTCCGTATATGCATTTTCTCTATTCCTTCTAAAGGAATATTCTCTTCATACTGACCATTTAGATATTCTTCTTTTTCTCTTAATATATATTGAGGTAGAGAGAGAGGTGTTAATTTATCAGTTCTTTCAACTAACATTGCTCGTTCAATAACATTTTCTAATTCTCTTACATTCCCTTTCCAGTGATAAGAAGTTAATATTTCAAGCGTTTCTTTTTGTATTCCCCTGATATTCTTGTTGTTTTTCTTGTTGAACATATTGATGAAATATGCGACTAATGATGGAATGTCATCTTTTCTTTGTCTTAAAGGTGGCACTATTATTGGGAATACATATAATCTATAATAGAGGTCTTCCCTGAAATTGTTTTTCTCTACTTCTTTTTTAAGGTCTTTACTTGTAGCTGCAATTATCCTTATGTCTATAGGAATATCTTTTGTTCCGCCAATTCTTCTAATCTCTTTTTCTTGAATTGCTCTTAAAAGTTTCACTTGTAAATGAAGTGGAATTTCTGATATTTCATCTAAAAATAAAGTCCCCTGATTTGCCTGTTCAAAATAACCGATATGTCTGGATATAGATGATGTAAATGCCCCTTTTTCATATCCAAAAAATTCACTTTCAAATAGGGTATCTGGAATTGCTCCACAATTGACAACAACCATTCGTTTATTTCTTCGTTCAGAATTATTATGTATAGAATGAGCTACTAATTCTTTTCCTGTGCCACTCTCGCCTTGAATAACAACATTGACATCCGTTGCAGATGCAATTTCTATCTTTTCTATTATATCCTGTAAATGCTTACTAGTCCCAACTATGCCATTCAAGTGTTTAATCTCACTCAACTCCCTTTCCAATTGACTTACTTTGGACTCTAACCTTTTCAATTTTAGAGCATTTTCTATGATTAAGAACATTCGGTCTAAATCAATTGGTTTGGTAATATAGTCATAAGCACCATTCTTTATGGACTTTACTACATTGTCCACATCTCTGGATGCAGTAAGCATAACAACTGGCAAATCTCTGTATCGGACTTTTATATCGTGCAGATATGTGATGCCATCTTTATCTGGAAGGTTAATATCAAGTAAAATCAAATCTATTGGGTTGTTTCGTAAGATAATCTCCGCTTCTTGGCAATCTTCAGCAGAGAAACAATTATATCCCTCTTGAATTATGTTATATTTTAGAAATGATATTATGTTCTTCTCATCGTCTATAATTAAAATATTATCCATGCCTAACTCCTTTTTTTGCATTGATCAGTCAGACGATTGACTGTCATAATTCCTAATATTTTAGATAAGCAATAATTATACCAAAATTAAATAATAGTATGAATTGTAGAGAATTTGTAATAAATTTAAAAATTGTGTTAAAATTTGTCAACTATAAATTCTCATTATGAAACAAGTAATTGTATAATGGTTTATACTATAATAAGATAAGTAGATATCTATTTTTTGATAATTTTCTCAATATGGTACAGTTTTGCAAAATTTATATAATAAAAAAAGCCCTAAGATTAACTCAGGGCTTCTGCTTGTACAAAGTATTTTGCTATGGAACGATATGTACAATTTTTATAAGAAATTATCGCGAACTCATCACAAACTAAACTGACTCATCGCGAAAGATTTAATTTTAGAAATAGAAATAAAAAATGTCCGCATGAGTTCGTATAGTTCGTATCAGTTAGCGTTTAATTTTATATTTCAGCCATTTTCTTATATTGTTCGTATCGTTCTTTAGCTTCTTTTGCCGCCTGTTTGAATAATACTTTGGCAATGTCAGGATACTGCTGCATAAGAGTACGATAGCGAATTTCATTCTTCAGGAAAGCGTCATAATCAAGTTTTGGCTCTTTTGAGTCAAGAATAAGTGGGTTTTTGCCTTGTTCTGCGAGCATCGGATTATAGCGATAGAGTATCCAGTAGCCAGTGTCAACAGCGAGTTTTTCCTCTGCTTGAGATTTTGTCATATCTAATCCATGATTTATACAGGGACAATATGCAATAATTATTGAAGGTCCATTGTATGCTTCTGCTTCAAGAAATGCTTTTAGACACTGATTTCTACTTGCTCCCATTGCAATGGACGCAACATAAACATATCCATAAATCATTGCCATTCTGCCAAGGTCTTTCTTTTTAGTTCTCTTTCCAGCAGCAGCAAACTTTGCAACAGAACCAGTTGGAGTTGCTTTAGATGCCTGTCCACCTGTATTTGAATAAACCTCTGTATCAAGCACAAGAACATTCACATTTTTGCCTGAAGCCAAAACATGGTCAAGTCCACCATATCCGATGTCATAAGCCCAACCATCACCACCAAAAGACCACACACTCTTATCAACTAAATAATCTTGAAGTTCAATAATTTTCTTAATTACAGGTTCGGCTGATGTGTTCGCTTGTGAAAGTGCAGTTGGTAGTAATTCTTTTACTCTTTTGGCGTTTTGCTTTGCTTCATCGTCGGTTGATTGCCAAAAATCTTTAACTTTTTCAAACGCTTCAGTAAGTTCAGTAGTAGTCCCGATTTTTAGAAG
>QMNM01000011.1 GCA_003647765.1 Candidatus Cloacimonadota bacterium | reverse complement strand
TGTTCTTACTGATTGTAAATATTGTCCATAACTTTCCATAAGTGCCACCTAATGCGTAGGGCATATCATTCTTTGACGATTTCTAATATTTGGTGTAAGTAATCAAATATTTATCAAATGTCCCATTTTATCTCTTTTTACTTTAAGATAATCTATATTTTCGTCACTTGGTTTTATGTTAATAGGCACTCTTTCTACAATATCTATATTGTAGCCGTGTAATCCGATTACTTTTCTAGGATTATTAGTCAGAAGGCGAATTGTTGTTAATCCCAGATCCTTAAGAATTTGAGCTCCAATTCCATAATCACGCAAGTCCGTTTTAAATCCGAGTTCTTTATTTGCTTCTACTGTATCCTTTCCATTGTCCTGCAACTTATATGCTTTCAATTTATTTATCAAGCCAATACCTCGTCCTTCTTGATGCATATAAAGAAGGACACCGCATCCTTCTTTTTCTATCATTTGCATAGATTGTTCCAATTGCTCTCCACAGTCGCATCGTTTGGAATGAAAAGTGTCGCCAGTTAGACATTGGGAATGAACTCTGACCAACACATTCTGTTTGCCTGCTACATCTCCTTTAACTAAAGCGACATGATGTTCGCCTGTTATAGGACTTTCATAACCAATAATTTTAAACTCACCATACCGAGTAGGCAATTTTGCTTCTACAACACGAAATATCAATTTTTCATTCCGTTGACGATAGCTTATTAAATCCTGAATAGTAATTATATGCATATGATATTTATCTGCAAATTTCTTTAAGTCAGGGAGCCGAGCCATTGTTCCATCATTTTTGATAATTTCACAGATTACGCCTACTGGTTGAAGTTTTGCTAATTTCATTAAATCTACTGCGGCTTCAGTATGTCCTGCCCGATGTAGGACTCCACCAGGCTCGGCTTTCAAAGGGAAAATATGACCTGGCCGAAGAAAATCACTTGCAGAGGAATTTGGATCCGCTAATTTCTTAATTGTCTCAGCTCTATCATAAGCAGAGATGCCAGTTGTCGTATGATATTTCGCATCTACAGATACTGTAAATTTCGTTCTTAGACGATCTGTATTCTCATAAGTCATTTGTGGCAGATGTAATCGTTGTAAATCCTTTTCTTGCATTGGAGTACAAATTAAGCCCCGTGCATATTTTATTATAAAATTAACATCATCCGGAGTGATTTTCTCTGCTGACATAATTAAATCACCTTCATTTTCTCTATCTTCATCATCCACAACAATAATCATTCTGCCATCTTGTATATCTTTGATTGCTTCTTGTATATTACTGAATATTATATTATCATTCATAATTCTCCCTTCATTACTGCAATGTAAAATCTCTATAATTGACTGGGACTTGTCAAGAATTTGGCTATATCTATTATTATTTTTAGCGGATGTTATTTGGCTAAATTGCTGATTTTCATCATAAGGTGATTAAGAATATTCTGTGGAATACTATAATAACTAATCAATCAGTTATTTCTGATTTTATTGACAACTTTATGGTACTTTAATTCTAATGGATAATAATTGCTTTTGCAAATATTATAATTAAGAAAAAATAATGATAACAAACAGAAACATAGATTGTTCTAACAAAGAAATAATCTATTGAGAAATAAAGCTTGAAGAACTTTCAAGAAACTATTAAAAAATTTGCAGACAAAAACTTTTCATTAAAAATTGGCAATATACTTGAGGTAGAATGAAAAAGCTAACACTTATTATTTTTATAATAATTTCAACTGTGAGATTATCTGCTATTAGCATATCCGAAGCGAACGAACTATATAAAGAGCAAAAATATGAGCAAGCACGAGATATTTACTTACAACTTGTCCAAAAAGATGTGAAGAATAGCAAGTTATTTTTCAATTTAGGCAATACATATTTTAAACTACAGAAGTATGGTAAAGCACGACTATATTATGAAAAAGCAAGAAAACTAAGTCCTAATGATAAAGATATTTTATATAATATACAATTCATTAAGCAATATTTAACAGACAAGGTTCCTGAGGAAGAGGATAGTTTTATTCTGAAAGTGCTGAAAAAGATAAATAACTTTTTTGGAATAAACCTAGTTCTTTGGGTTATATTGGGATTATTTATAATATTATCTGTTCAACTTATTTTCCTTATTTTGTGTAGAAGAGAAAAGGATGTGCAATTGCAGAAATTTCTGTTGAGCATAACAGCGGTTATTTTTATGTTTTCCTTATTTTATGGCATAGTCAAGTTATCTTATTTTCAAAAGAATGAGTTTGGGGTAATAATATCTGATACTATTGATGGTTATAGCGGACCAGGAACGGATTATAAGAAAACATTTACAATTCATGAGGGCTTAAAAGTTTCCATAGAGGAGGAGCAAGATAATTGGTATTTAATCAAACTGCCAAATGGTATAGGTGGCTGGATAGAGAAATCACACCTTGGTAAAATATGACTTTTTAAGAGATGTGAGTAGAACCACATACGTTAAATCCAATACAATTGTATATTATCGCGTTGACAAATACGAAATTTAAAAGTATCCAAAGGATATTAGAGGCTTATGATGAAAGTAATTGATTTACATTACAAGGTATTAAAAGAATTAGGCAGAGGGAATTTTGGAGTTGTATATAAAGTTAAAGACATTAGAGATGACAAAATTTATGCGTTAAAATTATTCACAAAACTAGGACTGGATGATATAAAGGAAAAATTAGATCCACAAAATATGTACTTACTTACAAAAATGAATCATCCTAATGTAATTAAGATTTATGACTTCGGAGTTCATAAAAATACTCTTTACTGTCTATTTGAATATTTTTCAGAGCAGAAGTTGAGTGATTTCAGACTAACAAAGGAGAATCTACCAATTTTCTATGAAATAATTGTAAAAATATGTTACGGTCTGAACTACTTACATTCACAAGATATTATTCATCGGGATCTTAAATTAGATAATGTATTATATCACAAGGAGAATGGTACAGTATCTATCAAAATTGTTGATTATGGATTTAACAAGGTTGTACACTCTCCTGGAGATAAAGAATTAATAGGTTCGCTTCCTTACATTGCTCCTGAAGTTCTGCAAGGAAAGGGTTTTGTCCCAGAAAGTGATTTCTTCTCATTAGGAGTAATACTTTATTATCTATCTACTGGTAACTATCCTTTTTCTAAAGACGAAATTGGCCTAATGGAAAGTAAAAGGTTTCAAAAAATTATACCTAAATTTCCTCATAAAATAAATCCAATAGTATCAAGAGAATTAGAAAATATTATACTAGACCTACTTGAATTAGATAGTTCTAACCGCATTCATAATGCAACAGATATTATTAGATATATTAACAAAATTCAAGATGTACAATATGATTTAGTAGCAACTGATTACTCATTGATTAATATAATAGAATCTAAAAATTATTATATAAGGAATAGTTACTTAACGAATTTGAAGGATTATGTAAACTTGGTGTATTCTGGTAATGGAAAGATTGTGGCATTAACAGGTGATTTTGGTGTAGGAAAAGCTGAAACTTTATCATATTTTAGAAAGCAAATTCTTTCAGGTGAGCATTTTCTGTTTGACTATAATTGTGATAGTTCTCATAAAGATCCATTTTTTGCATTAGTTAAGGAATTATATTGTTATGTTAAAGGAGAAAATAAAGATGATACAATTACTGCTTATGTTAAAGAGGCATCTGATAAGCTTCAAGAATTTTTCTTCCGTTCAGAAGAAGATGCATTAGAATTAAAAGAAGATAAGCAAAGTTTAGAAAAAGATTTTGAATTAGTAAAAAATCTGATGTTTATGAAAGCAAAAGACAAACCTTTAATCTTCATTATTCGCAATCTTTCTATGGAGACAGAAGATTCTATCAAATTTCTTAGATACATTTCCAAAGATATAATTAACCATCCAATACTTATCGTTATTACTATTGAAAATTTTGAACTGATGGATAAAGTGTATTATTGTGTTCGGATAAATGTTACACCTCTTAACTACGAAGAAACTGCTCAATATATTAAATTCATCTTGGAATATGAATGTCCAGTGCAATTCATACAAAATATATACAAGATCACTAATGGCAATCTTTATTTTATTCGTCATTTATTAAGTTCTATGATAAAAAAGGGACAAATAAGTACACTTATATTGAATAAGCAGGGCAAATATAATTTTGATATAGATTGGTCAAAAGTGATGTTACCTAAGGAAATAGAGGATATGATTGATAAAAAAATTTCTGAAATTCCTAATGATATAATCTTTTCTTTAAAACAGATTTCTGTTTTAAAAGTTCCAATCTCAGTAAATTTATCTGCTTTTATACTAAATATTGATAAAAAAGATGCATTTTTCCTTCTTGATAGATGTTACAAAAGGAATGTAATTATTTTTGATGAAAAATATACTAAGAATGGTTATTATAAGTTTATTTATCCAAAACTCCAAGAGAAATTACAACAATTAACAGACGATAACGATAAAGAATATGTTAGTAAAAAAGTCATAGCATATTTTCAGGATAAGGAAGTTACTGTGCCAGAGATTATGCAGGGTATAATTCAGCACTCATTATTCATAAATGATTATTTATCTGCTACTAAATATTATTCATTATTGAGCGACTATTATCATGGAAATTTTCAAAGAGAGTATGCATATCAATATTCAAAAAAAGCTATAGAACTAGCAGAACAACACTATTGCGAAGAGCGTAGAGCGAAGAGCGAAATGCGAAAGGCGAAGAGCGAAGAGCGAAATGCGAAAGGCGAAGAGCGAAGAGCGAAGAGCGTAGCCAGAAGTCAGAATACAGAATATATTGGTGCTGACAAGTTAAAACAATATCTTATAAAATTTATGGAAATATGTAATTCTAATGGGTATTATATAGAAGGTATTTCTAAATACGAGGCATTAAAGGAAAAGGTAGAGCCCAATTTTAAGATACTTTTTTATTATGGATTATTATTGCAAAAATATGCAAGTCATCAGAAAGCAATTAAAGTTTTCAATCTTTCTAGAAAATATGCGAATGATAGCGAGAAAATTGACATAGAGATACATTTAATTGGCTCTTATTGTAGAACTTCTAATGATGAGGCTAGGAAACATATTGATAAGCTTATAAATTTGGATATGAGTCATATACAGCGAGCTCTTTTCTATAACTTGATAGGGATTCATTACTATCTTAATGAATACTATGATAATGCATTACAATATTTAAGAAAAGGTGAACAAATTGCTATACAGCACAAATTTCAAGATATATTGGCTAGAATTTATAATAATACAGCGTTGATTTATAATGTAAAAAATAATCTAAAATTGGCAAGTGAATATTTTCAAATGGCTCGTCAGATCTGGGAAAAAAGAAATAATCATATATACTTAGCAAGTGTGTATAACAATATAGGTGATATAGAATTAAAAAGAGGTAATTTAAATACAGCTTATGATAATTTTACTCAAGCTCTTAAGTATTTTGAGGAGACAGAAAATCGGACTGGAATTGCTTTAGGAAAATTTAATTTAGCTGAAACTACTTATAAAATGGGTGATTTTAAATCATCTGATAATTATTATAAGGAATCATTGAAAATAGCCAGATCTATTGATGATAAAAAATTTGAAAAAAGAATATTGTCCAGATATACATTCTTAATTGGGAAAATAAGACCTTTTCAAGAGACATTAAATTTTATAGCTAAAAATAGTCCAATGTTTTACAAAACTAAAAAGCCGACTAAAATTGATGCTTTTGTTAAGTCCTATTGCTTTTATCTTTACAATATTGGCGAAATTGAGGAATTAGAGAAAATTTATGTTAGCATTAAAAAAAGCGAATTAGATTATAGCCTTGAACAAGAATTTATCAGTCAAATTCAAGGATGGATCCATTTTCATAAGAAAGAATATAATAAAGCAACTGAATTCTTTAAAACTTCTATCAATTTAGCAGAAAAAAATGAAAATGAATACGCGTATGTAGTTGATACAATACCGTTAATAAAATGTTATTATAATTTAGGGAATTATAAAGATGCTCTTATTTACCTTAAAAAAGTAAGTGCTATTACACAAAGAAATGGTTTTAAATATTGGAAATATTATCTGAATTTATTATCTGCACAAATAAATATGTATGATAAAAATGTCCATTTACGACAGATTCTCAGAGAACTATTAGATTGTGAACAAAATTTCTACGATATGAATTGCTTAGTATTGTTAGTTCATACTCAATTTTCACTATTTATAGTATATAATGCATTAAAAATAAAGGATAAATCGCAAGAATATTTTAGAAATTATCAAAATACAGTAAAGAAACTTATTTCTGGATTAGATGAGAAAAAAAAGGCATCTTATTTAGCAGCAAATGACTATCAGGAAAATATTCATAAAGTAGATATTAAAAAGTATATTGTCCCAAGAGAATCTTTTTTTAGTAGTAAAATGGAGCCATTATTTCTTAGTTTAATTTACCTTAGAGATAGGGAGCGAGTAAAATTTTTCATTGGGAAACAGATTAGAGCAGTTATTAGCCCTTATAAATTTGCGATTATAACAAGTGAAGAAATTGCAGAGAAAAAAGAGCCATTTATAAGATATAATTTTTATAAAGAAGAGGTTCGTGATGAGCTGATATATAAATGGATAACTCATTCTCTTAATACAAAAGAGATTCTGTATAAAGACATTGATGATAGACATTATATATTTGTCCCACTTATTTTGCAAAATGAACGAGTAGGAGTAGGGATTTTTGCTGATAATGGAGAATTAGTTTTTACAAATAGAGAAAAGATGCTTATAAAAAGGACTCAGCTCTATCTTACAATTTTACTATACAAAATTGGGGAGCATAAGTATATAGAAGAGCAACAGAAAAAGATTGCAGGATTATTAGAATCTGCAAAAAATATCTACATGATTATGAACTTGGATGAATTACTATTTGCTATCACTAAATATGCTATTCACTTATCTGGTGCAGAAAGAGGATTTTTTGTGCGTATTGATAAAAATGATAATTTACTTTTCAAAGTAAACATTAATAAATATGAAGAGGTCATTCCTAATAATAATCTTCAAGTTAGTACAACTATTATAAAAGATGTTAGTGAATATGGTTTACCAATTATTACTTTAGATGCTATGGAACATAATGAATTTAATGATTCTTTAAGCATTAGAAGAAATGAGCTACACTCTATATATTGTTCACCAGTTAAAGTAAATAATAAATACTTTGGTTATCTATATCTTGATAATTTGGGAGCAAAGGAAAAAATTCTTAAATTTGATGAAAAACTTTTAGAGCTCTTTTTATTGCAGGTTTCTGTTGCAATCAAAAATGCTCTTGACTATAGTAGATTGGAAAATGCCCATGCTGAACTTAAAAAATCGGATAAAATTAGAAGAGAATTCATTCATTTAGTTTCTCATGAGCTTAATACTCCTCTAACTACTTTATCTGGATACTTAAAAATGTTATCTAATCCAGAGATAGAGCTAAACAAGAAATTAAATGAAGTAATCCCTATAATGAAAAAAAATATAGAGCGTCTAATAAATAGTTCTCAAAGTATTCTACGATTAGGTGAAGTAAAAAATATAGATGTTCTGGAAAAAAAGGAAGAAGATATTAACGAAGTTATTAAAGAAGTATATTCAGAAATGAAGCTCTTTGCAAAACAACGGAACCAGAACCTGATTATGAATCTCGCACAGGATTTGCCAAAAGTAAAAATAAATAGAGACAGTATCAATAGCCTACTTAATAGTTTAATATCAAATGCTATAAAATTTACAGATAATTATGGCAAAATTACCATTGGTAGCCGTATATCACGATTCCAAAATGAGAAAATAGAGGGGCAAACATCATTAGTTATTTATGTAGAAGATAATGGCATAGGCGTGCCATTAGAGGAACAAGAAAATATATTCAAGGAATTTTATTTAGTCGGTGATATTAACTCACATCATTCTGGTTTGATGGAATATAAGTCATCTGGACTAGGATTAGGATTAGCTGTGGCTAAAACTATTGTTGATTTACATAATGGCAAAATTTGGGTGAAAAGTAATAAAGGTGAAGGTTCTATTTTCTTTGTATCTTTGCCTTTGCATAGAACAGGGTTTTAGGATAAATCAGTTCAAGCGTAAGGCGTAGTGCGTAATGCGTAGTGCGTAATGCGTAAGGCGTAGTGCGTATTTCTTTAGCCACAAAAGAACACAAATAAGGTACAAATAGATGTTACGACAGTGTAAGAGCATAATGCATAAAGGAATAAAAAGAGGCTAAAGTGTCCTTTTAATAGCGTTCTTTAGAACGCTTTTTTTGATTTAACGTGTGGATTTATTCACTCGCAATTATTTGTACTTTTTTAAGCGAACTTATATAACTATTCTGCAAAAGTCCTAATGGTATTTATGATAATAACATACAAGATTACAAATCCTGTAAGATCAAGTGTAACATCAGCGTCTTGTTCTTCGGAGTTTTAACGAAATAAAATTACACTGTCGCAATCTAACTAATCTCTCTTAATGATATTTAAACTTGCACTTGCACCAATTCTATTAGCTCCTGCTTGTATCATTGCTTTTGCTTTTTCAAAAGTGCGTATGCCAGCCGCGGCTTTCACGCCTATGTAATTACCAACGATTTTTCTCATCAACTTAACATCCATTACTTCTGCACCACCAGAAGAGAAGCCAGTAGAGGTCTTAACAAAATCCGCTCCTGCTTTTTTAGCAAGAAGATTGGCAATGATTTTCTTATCTTCATTCAACAGACAATTCTCCAAAATCACTTTCAGTATCACATTATTATCTCTACATACTTTTGATATTTCCGCTATCTCTTGCTCTACAATTTGATATTTACCAGACATCAGCATTCCCAAATTAATTACCATATCAATCTCTTCTGCTCCATCCTGTAAGGATAATTCCAACTCTTTAAGTTTCGTCTCTGTCCTATTTGCTGACAATGGAAATCCTATAACACTACATACAGCGATATTATCACTTTTCTGTAAAAATTCTTTAGCATAAGAAACATATATTGGATTAACACAAACTGATGCAAAGTGATACTTATCTGCTTGTTCACACAATCTTTTTATATCCTGAATCCTAGTATCTGGTTTAAGTGCAGTATGGTCAATATATTTTGCTATATCTTTTGGTTGTTGAGGAATCTCTATTTTGACTGGCTCATATTTCTTTGCATGGCATACAATACATTGCAGACAGATATCGTGTTCACCATTGCATAGGCATTTAATATTTTCATCCAAATATGGAAATAACTCCAACGCAATTTTCCTTACTTTATTCATAAATCTGACTTAACCTTTGTTGTTTAATTATGAGTCATTCAAAATAAGTAGAAACGATGTCATTCCAACTAAGATGAGATTGCAGGACCCTAACAAATCATCCTTCGCAATAACAGGAAAACTCTATTTTGCAGAACCAACTTCTTTGCTTGTTTTATCTCTACAATTCCAAGACACTATATTCACTTTGTCCTTATCAATATCTCCTTTGAATAATGTTATTATCCCCTCACCTTTGATATTATAGGATAATTGATGGTTATTTTAGCAGTATCACGCAATTTCTTGATATACTTAAGTAGCTCAATTTCTGCCTGAATTCTTTCCAATCTCTTTTTTAATACATCCACGACTTTATCAAACCTTAACTGACAACATCCTATTTTATCAATTAGTTGTATAATATGATAACCAAGATATGTTCTTACTGGTTTACTTATTTCGCCGATAGATAGGGAAAATGCAGCTTTTTCAAAAGAAGGCAACATCTTACCACGAATAAAATATCCCAGGTCCCCGCCTATTTTTCTACTTGGGCAATCAGAATATCTTCGAGCTAAAAACGCAAAACCATAACCATTTTTTATCATGTCATAAATTTCATTTACCTTTTCAAAACTATGATGTGTATGCCCTTTTATTAAAATATGTCTAACTCTTAATTTTTCAGGTATAGTAAAAAATTCGGAATGAGTTTTACAAAACCTTCTTATCTGCTGCTTATGGAAATGGATTCTATCGTAAAATTTCTTTTTAATAAATATCTTAACCAATAAATTGTCTCTAATCAGATTGCCCAAATCCTCTATTGATATATTATAAAAAGTCATCATCTTTTCAAATTCATCTTTAGATGGAAACTGAAGCATAATATCAAGAATGTTATCATAAACTAACTGCTCATCAATTTTGTAATTTTCTTTTTGCACTTTACCTAATAACAGGTGGACATCAATCAATTGATATAGGGCTCTATCCTTATCCCTATCAGTAATACTTTTCCTATTCTCTTCTATTAACATTTGACATAATTCCGCATTATACTCTTTCTCAAAAATTACATAATTATTTACAATTGCAACAATCATGTTTACCTCCAGAACTCCTTAATCGTATCAATTATACTACATAAGTTAATATCATCTATATCAATTGTCAAATCTAAGTTTGTTTTTCTAAACCATGTGAATTGTCTCTTTGCAAAATTGCGAGTGTGTTGTTTTATTAGTTCAATTGCTTTGTCTAAACCATACTTACCATCTAAGTAATCTATCAATTCTTGATAACCAACAGATTTCATACCTGAAGTATCTCTATTATAGCCATTACTCAGTAAATTTTTTACTTCATCCAGCAGTCCAAGTTCCATCATTCTATCAACACGATTATTGATTCTTTTGTATAATTTCTCACGCTGTTGAGTAATAAATATTATAAGAGCACTATATTTTGTATCTGGCTGAATATTCCAGAAATAAGATATAGGTTTTCCAGTATATTCATATACTTCTAATGCTCGTATGATTTTTTTTGTATCATTTGGATGAATGTTCTTTGCTGCAATTCTATCTGCGCAAAGTAATTTGTTATATAAAAAGAATGAGCCCTGTTTTTGTGCTAATTGTTTGATTTTTTGTCTGATTTCAGTTGGAATTTGAGGGATAGGGCTTAAGCCATCTAATAATGCCTTAATATAGAATCCTGTGCCACCAACTATTAGTGGTTTATTATTTCTAGCAATGACTTCATTTATTTTTTTATCAGCGTCTTGTGCGAATTCTCCAGCACTATACTTTTCATTTGGACTTTTAATATCAATCAAATGATATGGTATCTTCTTTTGCTCATCAGCAGTTGGTTTAGCAGTGCCAATATCCATATACCGATATATCTGTCTTGAATCAGCAGAGATTATCTCTACATCTATTTGTTCGGCTATTTTCCCAGCTAAAAAGGACTTGCCTACGCAAGTAGGTCCACAAATAATAATCAATTTCTGCATTTTTGGTTTTAATGTTCAGTGTTCTTGGTGGCTGAAAAATATAGCCACGAAGTTCACGAAATATTTACCACAGAGACACAGAGAACACAGAGAATATTTTTTTAATTTTCCTGACTACACTCTAAAAACCCATAGAAGTAGCACTAAAATAAAGTTTTGAATAAAAAATCATTAGTGTAACTTAGTGTTCTTGGTGGCTGGAAATCTTTGTCCTATATTCTACCAAATCGTTTTTCAAGCTCATTTAGTCCTATTTGGATAATAACAGGCCTGCCATGTGGGCAGAAAAATGGATTTTTAGTAGCAAAAAGGCTGTTCAATAAGCTTATTATCTCTTTTTTACTTAATTTCTTGCCAGCTTTAATTGCAGCTTTACAAGCATAAGATTTTGCTAAACTCTCTTTCAAGTTATGCCCCAATTTCTGCTCTTCTTGTAATTGTTTAAGAATTTCTATAAGCACTTCGCCTTTATGCCAATCGTGAATTTCATAAGGAATTTCTTCTACTATTAGTGAATTTCCGCTGAATGTTTTCAATCTAAAACCGATTTGATGAAAAAGATTTATATTCTCTGCGACTAAATCTTGAATGATTGGACTGAGATGTGCTGGTAAATCCAATACCAATGGGAATAACAGTTTTTGCGATTTTCCTTGTTCTCCTTCTAATCTGGCTAATATTTTTTCATAAAGTATTCTTTCATGAGCTGCATGTTGGTCTATGATTACAACATTGTCTTTAATCTGCACGAATATATAAGTATTGTGGAATTGCCATGGATTTATGATATTTTCTTCTGATATTTTTTGGCTTGGCTCTTCTGAATGCGCTAATATTTTTTGAATCTGCTCATCTTCTTGACTGCTCTTTTGAAAGATATTTGATTGATAAATTTGTTGCAAATCCTTTTTATACGAGGAAAAGAGCTTTCTATCTTTTGTGTGAGAGAATGCCTTTTGTAATTTCTTACTGCTATTATCCTTAGTATCAATTTTTTCCTCATTTTGAAATCGCAATACTTTTTTACGCAGTTCCTGATATTTCTTATTTTGATATTCCAAAAGAGCTTTGCTTATAGAATCTTCTATAAAACTATGTACTTGCATTCCACTCATAAATCTGACTTCTATCTTTGTTGGTGAAACATTAAAATCAGCCATATAAGTAGGAATATTAAGAAATAAAATGTAAGGTGGCAATTTGCCTTTACTATATGCTCGTATTTTTTTTGCAAATGGCTCATATCCTTTTCTAATTGCATGATAAATAATCTTATTCTGAATATATCTACCATTTATAAACATATAATGATACTCAGCAAATTTGCTGTCATCTTCAATATAACCAGCTACATAACCAGTTAACTGAAATATATTATTTTCGTTATGAACTTCTGTTAATTCCTGCATCAAAAATTCTTTACCAAACATCTCAGCAATTCTTTGTCCACTATCAATAGTTTTGGGATAGTTAAATAATTCTTTATCATTATGAATTAAGTTAAAACTCACATTATGATGGCTTAGTGCCAGACGATAGATATGATTGATTATATGATTTAGCTCGGTTCTTACGCTTTTTAGAAATTTTCTTCTGGCTGGTAAATTGTAGAAAATATTTTTCACAATTACAATTGTTCCAGGATTTGCTGCGACTTCTTGTACATTCTGAATTTTCCCACCTGCAATACTTATTTTTACAGCATTCTTTTTTGTAGTATCATTCGGTAGAGTGATAATTTCCATTTGTGAGATGGAAGCAATACTTGGCAGTGCTTCACCACGAAAACCTAAAGTTGAGATATTAGCAATGTCATCTGTATTATAGATTTTACTTGTAGAATGTCCTTTTATAGATAATAGAGCATCTTCTTTATCCATTCCACAGCCATTATCAATAACCTTTATTAAGTTTTTACCACCTTGCTTAATGAAAACAGATATTTCATCTGCACCAGCATCTAATGAATTTTCTATCAGCTCTTTCACAACTGATGCTGGCCTCTCTACTACCTCACCAGCCGCAATGTGATTTATCACTTCTTCCGAAAGTATTTTTATTTTACCCATTGTTTAAATATCCCATTAGTCAGGATGTTGCAGTTTCCTGAAATCTGTAAAAAATTGCCTAAACACTGTATTAATCGCTATGTATATACTGTAAAAATTAGTGTCCCAACACCATTTATAATGATGTTTTATTTACAGGACTTTCGCACAGGACTTTCGCAGTGTAATAATTTTATTATTATAAGTTCAAACTAATTGCGAGTGGATAAATCCACACGCTAAGTCAAAGAAAGCGTTC
>QMNM01000010.1 GCA_003647765.1 Candidatus Cloacimonadota bacterium | reverse complement strand
CTCTCTTTTCTAATATTTTTATCCTCAAATATCTCTCTTTAACAACCTTCATATCCTTTTGCAGAGTAATGGTTGTGCTATCAAGAAGCACAATACCTGATGCATTAGGATACTCTTTTGCCATTACAAATTGCGGTATAATCATTATCATCAATAAAATCGTTAAAATATGTCGTTTCATTATTCACCTCTTGTGTAATTTAATTCGCAAAAACATAAATTTACCCCGTTAAATAGAACCACTTTATTAATCCTTTAGCGTTTATTTTAAGTTATTTAACGTGGCGAAGCAGAAAAACACTGACAAATTTTTCCTAATTCACAAGTTCACCAATTCACATTTTATAATTTCTTATCAGTGTCCTTTTGTGTGCTATTTCTTCCTAAGAATCACTTCTTGACCGCTCTTTTCTGATACTTTATCCATAATGGACTTAATCTTCTTATACTTATCAGGTGGAAAAATAAAGTCATTAAAGGTAGCCACAGCATTGTGAGAAATAAACTTATCCCTTACTCTATATTGACTTTCCATACTAAAGAAGCCGAGATTCTCTTTAACAGTTTCTGGAACTTCTATAACTTCATATCCTTCAGGAATGTAAATCGTTTCTATTACCTCTGTTTTTATCGTACTATACATATAGAGTGGATATTTTCTCTCTTCAAGTGCAAATGGATTTCCACCTCCGCCAAATGAGATAGAGGCACCTCCACCGCCAGAAGAAAAAGGAAATTTGAATGAGAAAGTTTCGTCAAGAAATAGACCATAATTTTCAGCATTGAATATAAGAGTAAGTTCCAATGGCTTATAAAGGTCCTTTGGATCGCTATAATAAAATGTATCCAGAATTGCACCTGTTGCCACTCCACTTACCATAGATTGAAATACCTGTTTCATTTGTTCTGGTGGAAGCATTGTTAGAAGTTGTCTGAAAGCCATATCCATCAGCCCTGATAACTTCATTGTCAATGTCTCTTTCAGTGAACCATTCTCTTGCAAATATCCTGTTGATTCCATATAAAAGAGATTCTTTTCTGCTGGTACTTTTGGCGTATATTCAAGGTCTTCACCATGCTCATCACATACAAGCACTGCCTTATCTTGCTCAATTGAAATTAAGAACTCCTTTGTATTCTCTGCTGTTGGGTCAATATACAAAAAACTGCCATCTTTTTCTCTTACAGCAGTAATAGCGTGATTGAACTGGTCAACAGGAATATCCTTTTCTATATTCAAAGATGGATTAGTCAAAACAGTATAAGCATCAAATCCTGCTTTTCTCAACATTGCGGCAAGCAGACATGCTTTATCACGACACACGCCATATTTGTCTCTAAAACATTTTGCTGCTGGGAATGGCTCATAACCACCCTTTTTACCTGACATTTTAGTTGCTACATATCTTACATTTTTTGAGACATAATAATACAATGCCCTTATGCTGTCCTCTCTTGTCTCTTTTCCAACAAGAACACTGTCTATTACTGCATTCATAGTATCATTAGTAGCGAATTTATCCTTACAAAGATTCCAATACCACTTTGACCAGATTTCCCACGATGGAACAGAAGTAATAAGGAGTTTTTTGCATACATCTGGAATAGGTGGCACCATAGGTTCTTCAATTATTCCAGCCACATTTTCAGCAGACCATTTGTAAATTTGTTTACCTTTTTTCTCGGTTTGCTGAAATTGTATTGATTGGCTATCATCATTTTTTACTTTCCAATTCAGAGGAATTGGGCATGCTACTACATACACCATTTTTTCTATCGGCTCACTAGATTCAAAAAGAACATAAGTATCAAAATTATTTTCCATTGGAGGATTTCTCATTATACTTTTCACTACATATTCAACAGATGAACCTTCCTCAACATTTGGGAAGATAATCTTTTTCATTCTAACATTGGGCAGAAAGAATTTACCAAAAGCAGGGATTTTTAGATCTTTAATATCCTCTTTTTGAACTTTTATCACCTCGCCATCAGGACTAATTACTTTTGCCATTTCTACAATTACTGTATCATATAAAGTAAAATAGCCAAAAGTTGCCTCTGAATATTGTGCTTTTCCTTTCATCGTCAGTATTTTTACAAGTTTATGCTGTGTCGTTACATATTTTCCTGATTCTTCAACATCAGTATAAGTGCTATCTAACACAATAACTGCATTAGCATTCTCATACTTATCTTTGTTGATTTGCTGTAAGAATGAATAATCCATTTGTGTTGCACAGCTGAACAACAAAATAGAAATGACCGTCAATAAAAGTAATCTTTTCATTATTATCTCCTTATTTTTCTATTATTCCACTAATTTATTTTTTGTGCAAAATTTTTTGTTACTGTAAATAATCCTTGGCTATTTATTTTTTTGTTTCAGGTTTGGAAGTCAGGCTTTTGTTATCTATCGGAACTATTATCCATTAAGTTCCAACTCATTTAATAAATTCTGTATCTCCAATAGAAATTGCGACCAAATATCAGGAATGTTATTAGCTAAATCTTCTAAATGAAATTCTACAAGCATAAATCCATAAGAATGAACAAAAAAATGTCTAAAAGTTAGATATTCATAAAGTTTATCAGATAAATCCTCTGAAATAACACCAATAGAAACTGATAGATTTAAGAGGTCTTTATGCCATGTATCAGATTTAGGTATATCAACACTTTTTGCATATAGAATTTGCTTTAAGATATTTTCTATCCCATTGTAGATATTGTGAAGAAATGTACCAATAGCGGCTAATTCAATAATTGATTTATCTGTTCTTGCCATTGCATTTTTGAGATTATCCAGAGCTATATCAACATTCTCCTTTTCTGCAAGAATCTGCCTATTTAGTTTATCCATAAATTCTTACCCCGGTTTCTTCTATAATCTGATTAAATAACGACTCTTTAGAAATATCAACAAGATCAACAGGTTTTGATAAATGTTTAAATAACTCAGCATAAAATTTGAAGAATAGTTGAGGTTTGATTCCCTTTACTCCTATGTCAATGTCATTCGTTTCTTTATATTCTGTTATTGAGGAGCCAAATAAAATAATATATGAAACATTATATTTTTTAGCATACTTTAAAATTATTTCTTTATCTTTTTCTGTTATCATTTTTATGGACTCCTTAGTTCTTCTATAACTGCTTCACTTAACGAACCCTTGTAATCTTTCAGAAGTTCTCTACTTTTCTCAAATGAGAACTTTTTCAAATCAAGTTTTTTGTGAATAGATGTTTTAATATCTTCCATAAATGTAACTATAACATTAACTAGTTTAGTAATTCTAACTTTTCCCCTGCAAGTGTATTTTACCATTTTCGTAGATGCCTTTAATTGCTAACATAATTACTCCTTATATTTTTTGGTACTCTCACCAATTAGGTGGATATTATCCTCAATAATCAATTGGTCATCTTCATTTTCGTGCATTTTCTTGAAAGACCATTTCCAATTCTCTCTTGGCTTATTTTTAATAGGCTTGATAATGATTTTGTCAAATTCACTTCCATAATGACATTTTTCTTAATATGACATTGTTCTAATATTGTTCTTGGTATTTTAATGCCTATGGAATCTCCTATCGGAACTATTGATGTTTTCATTTTGACCTTTCTGCTTTATTTTTTTATTTGATTTTACTAAATAAAATTATTTCAGATATATTCTCAAAGTGTTTATTGTTTAAGGTCAACAATTTCAGATTATTTTCAAGAGCGGTAGCTGCAATAAACATATCCTTCATCTCAATCATTTTGTTTATTCTCTTCAAATCTTTATAGATTTTTGATGCAACATAACTACACTCCAGATCAAAATCCAAAATTGTAAAAGGTTCTATTAAGGTTTTAAATTCATCTCTAAATTGTTGGTCAGTTACTCCACAATCAAATTCAAAGATTGTTATGACTGATAAATAGAAATTGTAGTCAGGTAATAGCGGCTTCAGAATTGTTTTTTGCTTATTTTTCTTACGAAAGAAGTCAATCAAGATATTCGTATCAACTAAAATGTCGTTATTTTCCATTTGTTTATCTCTCTCCCTACATTTTCTATTCTGTTCAAAGTTTCTTCATCCCAGACAGACATTTTCTCAACTTTAGATAGCCACTCATTTTTACTACTTTTTTTCTCTTCTGGGAATAAAACGATAATTTCAATACTTGCTCCAATAGGAATATCTTTTAATGGTTTGTCTATTAAAATCTCTCTATCGTTAATATATCTGCCTTTATTTTTAATTGCTAACATAATTACTCCTTATATTTTTTGGTACTCTCACCAATTAGGTGGATATTATCGCACTAATCAATATTGATATAATAATTAGTGTATTTTTCCAGTTTTTACTTTAAAGTATATGGGAACACGAATTGGATATGAATGCGACTGAGTCCTCATAGGTGCAAAGATTACTGTTGAAATATTCTCATTCATTTCATCAGGAGATATTACAACACAAGGACGAGATTTCTTTATTTCATGTCCAATGCTAGGGTCAAAAGAAATTAAGAATACATCATAACACTCTGCACATCTAATAAAATAGCTTCAAGCTATTTAAATGAAAATCTTTATGTAAATGATTGCTAAAATGAATTTTAAAAATGGCAGTTATCTCTCTTATTGTCTGTTTGCTCATATTCAAATTATTTATCTTTTCAGAAATATTTTTCAATGTGCTTAAAATAGCTAATGCCTCTTTACTACAATGATAAGTTACTTTTTCTGAATATATTTCATTATAATGATTGACTTTTATATTCTTTTCACAATTTTGACAGATTATTCCATTATTAAGAAAAGACACTCCTGATAAAATACTAATATCTCTTGTGCCACACATTACACAACTGCTAATATGTAAAGGAAAACCTAAATAATAAGTAATCCGCAGTAAAAATCGCCAGAGAATCAGAATTTCGTTTTTCTCTACTTTATGTAAATATTCTAAGAAATTCTTTAACAATAGATAAAATTTTTTCACTTCCTCATCGCTAAATAGGAGTTGAAGATATACTTCTACAGCCGCATTTATTATCACTGATTTACTAAAAGTTTTAAATAATGCTAAATGAGAAGTTATCAAACTAATTTCAGTTAAAATTGAGAGTCCTTGTTCCTTGTAGTACACAACAATTTCTACTTCATTTAATTGTTCCAGATAGCCCAGAAATTTACTTTTCGGTCTGCGACTGCCTTTTGCAATAGCTGAAATATGCCCAAATCTGTCAGTGAAAAAATGGATAATCTGACTGGTCTCACTATGATTTATTACTCGTAAAATAAATGCATTACAACAAATAATTTGTTTTGACATAGTTTATTCAACTGTAACACTCTTTGCTAGATTTCTTGGTTGATCAACATTACATCCTCGCAATACTGCTATATGATATGCTAATAATTGTAATGGTATAACTGTTAATAATGGCGACAGATTAGACAATGTTTTTGGAATAGTAATTATACTGTCTGCTAATTTTTCCACAGCAATGTCGTTTTCATTAGCGATAGCAATAATTTTACCTGACCGTGCTTTTACCTCTTCCATATTGTTTATAACTTTATCATGTATAAAATCCTTAATAACAATAAAAAATACAGGCATATTTTTATCAATTAAAGCTATAGGACCGTGTTTCATTTCTGCGGCTGGATAGCCCTCTGCATGAACATAAGAGATCTCTTTTAATTTCAATGCACCTTCTAATGCAACAGGAAAGTTGACGCCGCGACCCAAATAAAGTGCATTTTTTGCATGTTTGTAAATCTTCGCAATTTCTCTGATTTCATCATTCTTATCTAAAATGTGTTGGACCTTATCCGGAATTTTTTTTAATTCCTCAATATATTCTCTGCCTTCCATAGGGGATATACTTTTCATTCTGCCTAAAATGATAGAAAGTAGTATAAGAATAGTAATTTGAGAAGTAAATGCTTTTGTTGAGGCAACACCAATTTCTGCTCCAGCGTGAATATAACTTCCACTATCTGTTTCTCTGGCAATTGTACTGCCAATGACATTAGTAATGCCTATAACTTTTGCACCTCTTGCTTTTGCTTCTCTCAAAGCGGCAAGAGTATCAGCAGTTTCACCTGACTGACTAATCGCTATTACAAGAGTATCAGACGGAATTACTGGATTATGATAACGATACTCAGATGCATATTCTACTTTTACAGGTATACGCGCTATATCCTCCAATAAATATTTACCTATAAGTCCAGCATGCCAAGAAGTGCCGCAAGCAACTATCTGGATATGTTTTATTTTCAGTAATTCGTTAGCACTAAGTTGCAAACCGCCTAATCGTGCTGTATCTAAATTCTCCATAAATCTTCCACGAAACGCATTAGTAATAGATTCTGGCTGTTCAAAAATCTCTTTCAACATAAAATGGTTAAAGCCCTTTTTGGAAATATCAGATACATCCCAGGACACACTTGAAATCTCTTTTTCAATCTCTGCATTCTCCAAATTCTTGATAATATACCTATCTTTAGTTATCTCCACTGTTTCATTATCGTCTAAATAGATAACACTTTTTGTATGAGAAATCAAAGCACTTACATCAGAAGCGACAAAATTCTCGCCATTGCCAATTCCAATTATCAATGGACTGCCTCTTCTTGCCGCAACAATCTTTTGTGGATTAGCTCTATCTATCACAACAATACCAAAAGTCCCTTGTACTAAATTCAATGCGCATTGGACTGCTAAATGTAAATCATTATTGTTGTTATAATATTTTTCAATTAAATGAGCTAGAATTTCCGTATCTGTCTCACTGACAAATCTATGCCCTTCTTTTTTTAGCATTGCTCGTAATTTTTTATAATTCTCTATAATACCGTTATGGACAAGAGCAATATTACCTGTGCAATCTGTATGAGGATGCGCATTTTCTTCTGTGGATTTTCCATGAGTAGCCCAGCGAGTATGAGATATACCAATATTACCTTGAAAATTTAGATTTTTTGGAAAACTTCTCTCTAAATCTACTATTTTACCTTTACATTTATGAATTACTAATTTTTGCTCATTATTGATAATTGCCACACCTGCTGAATCATAACCACGATATTCAAGACACTTTATGCCTTGTATTAGAATTGGCAATGCTTCACGATTACCAACATATCCAACTATTCCACACATTTTTGACCCCTTTTAATTACACTTAAAAAGAAACTTTTACAAACCTTTTCATTAATTATTAGCCTCAGAGACACAGAGAACACAGAGTAAGATTTAAGGACACGGAATAATTTTAGTTATCAATCTATTTAATAATCTAATGCCAGGAAAATGTTTAGCCGATGTATAACTAATGCATTATTTCAGGGAAAATAAGGTCTCCTGATCATCATGCTTTTTCTTTTTTGGCTTCTTATACTCGGATTTTGATAATTTCACCAACTCTTTTTCTATATCAGATAAATAAGGACTTTTACTTAAATTCATTATCTGTCCAAAAAGCATCCTCTTTTTTGCATAAGTAAGAAATAGGAATTTTTTTGCCCTTGTCATTCCTACATAAAAGAGCCGTCTTTCTTCATCAAGGTCTATTCCATGCGCATTGAAAATCGTATAAGGCAATAATCCATTCTCACAACCCACTATAAAAACAGTTTTAAACTCCAATCCTTTAGCCGAATGAATACTCATCAATGCAACATTCTCTACATCAGATTTATAAGCATCTATACCACTGCCTAATATTGTATATCTAATAAATTCCTTGGCATTTTTCCCAAAATCATGTGTAATGTTTAACAATTCTTTAATCAATACATTATCCGTTTCATCTTTAAGATAATTACTTACAATCATTTTTACTGCTTTACTAATTGCCATATTTTGTAAAGTATCAGCAAAATTTCTTAAATTATCTATATTAACTTTGTGATTTGCACTTAACTGTTTTGCTAATTTGTCCAAAATAATATCATTTTTGAGGTTCATAGATAATTTCAAGAAATCAATGATCGTGTTGACAGGTCTCTGTTGGAAAAATGGTTTATTCGTAATTTTTTGATATGGGATACTATGGTCAATAAATGCTTTTTCTATGGCGTCCATTTGCCTATTGATTCTGCACAGCACAGCAAAATCTGATAGCCCTTCCATACCCAATGTTTTATATCCATCCGCTACCTGACTATCTATAGAAAAGAACCGTAATCCACCCATCATACTTTCTATTGTGCGAGCAACAAATTCTGCTTCACTTTTATCAGTAGCATTCTCAGCAATGTTGATCCTAATGCCTGATTCCATTCCTTTTAACATAGTTTTAGAAATATTGCCTATTACTTGATCCGATGCCTTTAAAATTCTGTCAGAACAACGATAGCTTTTTTGTAGTATATACACAGTTGCATTTGGATAATCATTTGTAAAGTCCTTAATGAATTTCACATTCGCACCACGAAAACCATAAATTGCTTGATTTGGATCTCCAATCACTGATAAATTGGAATGTTTATTAGGTGCTAATAATCGTATAAACTGATATTGAGCATAGTTTATATCTTGATATTCGTCCACAAGTATCCATTGATATTTCTCTCTATATTGATTAGCAATATCAGAAAACTCCGACAATAATTTGACTGGATAATAGATTAAATCATCAATATCAAAAGCATTATATTTTTTAAGTAATTGCTCATATTTTTTATATATCCTAGCAAAATTTTCGTCAGATATGTCTTTATATGACTTAACAAGTTGCTTTGCAGAAGTTATCTTTTTGACATAAGAATTAATCTCTTTTTGAGTTATACCGATTTTGGAAAATGCCTGTTTCTTTTCCTCTTCGTCTAAAATAGAGAAATTACTATCTCTTCCAAATTTATTACAATGCTCTTTTAGAATAGAGAGTCCAAAAGAATGAAAAGTAGAAACATTTAAATCTGCTATAATATGCTCATCTTCTAATAAATGATTTAATCGTTCTTTCATTTCCATTGATGCTTTATTTGTAAAAGTTATTGCAAGTATATGCTCTGGCTTAATATGTCTATTACGGATTAAATGAGCAATCCTTGATGTAAGAGTTAGAGTTTTTCCTGTACCTGGCCCTGCTATAATTAAAATGGGTCCAGAATGATGTTCTATTGCTTTCTCTTGTTGAGTGTTCAAAGAGATGAAATTTTTCTTCTTTTCTTTAACTTCAGAAATATCGTCAGATTGCCGAGTTTTCATTTTTTGGACTAATCTCTTATACTCTTTAAGATTAAATCCTATGTGGATAATGGTTTTCTCTTTTGCTTCTTGATTTTCGGTTGATATACTACCAAACATTTTCTTTTGTGAAGTGTGTGCTTTTAGTTGTTTGTTAAATACCTTTATTTTACCAAATTCACCATCATAACCCTCTTCTATATAGACATTTCCTTTTCGCATTCTAATTATGCCTTGAGCAAGTTCTTTATTCATTATGTTTTTTAACTCCTCTTCTGGAATGTCTAATAGTATAGTAAATTCTGAGCCAGCTTTTTCTAGGAGAGAATTATATGTTCTATCAACACTTTTCGCGCTTACTCCGATATGTAGAAATTCAGCAATTATTTCTTTAAGAGGGATAAGTGAGTAAAATGGATGCCTATTCCTTCTTTCATAACAATTCTCTCTATCAGCCAGTTGTGCAACTCTATTCATAACACCGATAGTTACCTTTTTATGACATTCTGGACATATTCCATCATTTTGCAATGTTTGTATAGGACTCCATCTAATACCACATTTTCTATGTCCGTCAAAATGATATTTACCTTCTTGCGGAAAGAACTCAATAGTGCCAAGAAAATTTTTGGGATTGCCAGTTTTCATTGCTTCTTTTACAGAATTGTAAGATAGTTCAGTATCAAATATATTTGCTTCTCTGCCTAATTTTTCAGGGGAATGTGCATCAGAATTGGAAACAATAGTAAATCTGTCCAAGAAACTACACATCCAATTCATTGGAGGGTCTGAAGACAGCCCGGTTTCCACAGCAAAAATGTAATCAGTCAGTTCATCGTAACATTCTGTTATATTGTCAAATCCTGATTTTGAGCCGAGAACCGAGAACCATGGCGTCCATATATGAGCTGGAATTAAAAATGCATCATCAGATGATTCTAATACAATCTCTAATAGGTTTTTAGAATCCAATCCTAAAATGGGCCTGCCATCAGAAGTAATATTGCCAATTTTTGCCAATGCTTTTTGAATTTTCTCTGCAATAGTAAAGTCAGGAACAAAGATGAGATTATGCACTTTACGAACTTCCCCTTGCTTTTTATAGATGTTGCTTATCTCTGCTGTAAGAATGAATCTCACTTCATCTTTGCAAGAACTGAAAACATGTAGTTTATCATTTCTATATTCATTTTTAATCCTAAATAGTCCTTGCTCTGCTGGTTCTATTTTTTCCTTTAATTCCTTCATCCAGCCAGGATGGACAAAATCTCCTGTACCAACAAGCTTTATTCCTTTTAATTGCGCCCATTTCACAAGATTTTCTGGAATAAGTTTCTTACTTGTCGCTATAGAAAAATGCGAATGAATGTGAAAATCAGCAATAAATTTCATATCTGCCCCCTAACGACATAGGATTTTGTTAATTCGTTAATATTACTTGAAAACAGAAACTCGACTCGGGTTCTTTGAACTCGAGTCGGGTTTCACGGTCATCTAATCTTTTAATATATCCTCGTCAATATCTGAATGAAAAATCATATCTCCGAAATCAGGAATGTAAAATATACTTCTGCTGTCTATAATATCAGTTAGACCCTTGAACAGTTGTTTTGGCTCAGGACAGAATGTGATTTCATAATAATCATCCAATCCAGCAATTTTTCTTGCAAACTCAATAGCATCATAAAGTCCGCCAATATCATCAATGAGTCCGCATTTCTCGGCTTCTCTTGCAATATAAACTTTTCCCTGTCCTAAACTATCTACTTCATTTTGAGTTAATCCATTGCGTCCACAAGATACTCTTTTTGTGAATAGATTATACCAATCCTTTGTAAGCTTATTAAATTTTGCTGTTTCGTCATCAGTTAGATTTTCGCAAGTATGGAACATACCAGAATTTTTACCGTGTCTTATAACCTGCTTATTTATTCCTAATTTGCTGTATAATCCGGAGAAATTAGGTCTCATTGAAATGACACCAATGCTACCAGTTATTGTCATTTTATCAGCAAATATTTTTGTTCCAGCTGAAGCAATGTAATAACCTCCAGAAGCTGCAACACCATTCATACTAATTATAACGGGCTTTTCTTTATTTAGTTGATAAATTTTATGCCACATCAAATCAGAAGCAAGTGCAGAACCGCCTGGACTATTTATTCTTACTACAATTGCTTTGACATTCCTATCCTTTTTCCCTTTTTCAATCATTTCACTAAAAGTGTCTGAGCCGAAAAATTTCCTTCCCAAAAACGGTATAGAGAAAGGATTTTTTTGACTTTTGCCTGTAATAATTGTGCCTATTGCATTGATTACCATTATCTTTGGTGCCTCAACCCAATGATAATTCTTAAAATATACATTTTTCAGATTAACAGTCCCTTTTGTTACTTTTACTGTTGATTTTGATTTATATAATTCTTCAGCATCCTTTTTATATCCGATTTTATCAATCAGGTTATATTTCAATGCTTCTTCAGCTGTAAAAGGTCCATTATCAATTGCTTCCTTTAATGCATCAGTTCCGCGTATTATTTTCCTAGCTTCTGCAATCTCTTCTATATATGTTTCATAATAGCTATCAAATAATTTCCTGTAATCTTCATAAGCAGGTTCAGTAAATTCCTCTTGTGTGAAATGCTCATCTGCTGACTTATATTTGCCGATTTTAAATACATCTATTTTAATGCCAATTTTTTCCAATAATCTTTTGTAAAATGGGGTCTCTGCATAAAAACCTGTGATATTTAGCATTCCAGATTCTGGCATAATAATTGTATCAGCAGTGGATGCTAATAAATAACCACCTCTGCCTGTCTGTTCAAAATAACAGATAATTTCGCCACCTTGCTCTTTAAATTTTAGCAATTTATTCCTAATTTCTTCCAAAGAAGCATAATTGCAGGTGAATAGCTTTATCTCTATAAATATTTTGTTGATGCTCTTATCTTTAATGGCTTTATCTATTTGTTCAATAATTTCAAAGTCAGTTATAGATTTGTGCCCAAAGATAGAAAATCCCTCATATTCTTGAGAAATATTTCCGGAAATTGTTATTTTGGCTGTATGTTTGCCAATAGAAAATATACTCCTTTTCTTGCGTTCGGAAAACTCGGTTATATTATATTCTGAATGGTTATCAGAAGTTCTTTCGCTAATAAAAGCAGTGCCAAATTGTGAGAAATTGATTTTACAACCTATCTGATAAGTTCTGTCTTTATCATTTATATAACTTGCCTCAATCTGAAATCCATTGATTGGCTCAACTTGTCCACCAATGATGAAATCATCATCTTGATATTTATCTTTTTCATAGTCATAAGATATGGGTTGTTGAAAAAAGAGATTAAGATAAGAGCTGTATTTGCGAATGAAGAATAATGGTCTAATAGCGATTTCTGTAGTTAAATCTGGCTTCCAATTCACCCCTTGTGCTACTATTCCAAAAGAGCTAACATCAAAAGGACGATAAATTATGCCAATTTTCTTTATTGTTTTCTTGTGTTTTTTGAATTCCAATCCAGTGCCAAGATAGAAGTTCTTGAAAATTCTACTGCCATTTCCAATAAAGTATTTTTTATCATTATTCAGATATGCAAATGATATACTAGATGATGACCGTAAGTAGATATTGAAGTCATCATTATCCGAGAAAGAAGTTTGAACAGCTATACCATTGTCCTTATCAGCAGATAATAATGCTGGATTGTAATAGAAGTCATTTAGATGAGAAGAGAACGAAATTGGCTGTTGTAATGCATATAAATTAGCCAATAAAAGCATCCAGCAAATTGTAATGAAATAAGTAAGATTATTTTTTCTCAACATTTTTCCTCCTGAATATTTTTTGCCACAGAGACGCAGAGTTCTGCGTTTCCAAAATCTAAGCCCTACCCATAAGTATTTAAAAGAGTAATGTTGGCTTTTTAGACCTGACCCAAATTTATTTTTGACACAATTTCGTAGAATACTAGCTATATTGTCAAAAAATATAAAAGGATTATGACTATGAAAAAAATATTCTTGCTCGGTATAACAATAATATTCATTTTCAATTCAGTATTACTTGTGGCAAGTAATATAGAGTCAACAGGCAATATAACATCTGAGCAAAAGCAGTGGCTTAAAGAGCATCCAGGTGAATTGCCACACTGGATGACACCAGAAGAGGAATTGAGAAGAGATGAAATAGGAAAGGACTTTACGCCAACTGACCCTCCACCTGCACCTGTAAGACAACCAGCAGAGTTTGAACCAATGCAAGGCGTTTTAATTCGCTATCCTTTCGGCATATCTTATGACATTATTGCTGAAATGTCAGAAGATACTGAAGTTGTAACTGTCGTAAGTAGCACAAGTCAGCAGAATTATGTGCTTTCACAGTATAATAGTCACGGTGTTAATACAGCAAATTGTAGTTTCTTAATTGCACAGACAGACACATATTGGATAAGAGATTACGGACCTTGGTTCATTTTTAACGGAAATGATGAGCAAGCTATAACAGATTTTCCATACAATAGACCAAGACCTTATGATGACAATATCCCGGTTGTTTTTGGTAATGTAAATAACATCCCTGTTTATGGAATGGATATTACTCACACTGGTGGCAACTATATGACTGATGGACAAGGAATTGCTATATCTACAACACTTGTTTGGGAAGAAAATCCTGGCTTAACTCACCAAGAGATTGATCAGTTAGTTTATGACTTTTTAGGCATACATACTTATCATGTTGTTCCTGATGTTAATGCTACATATATCAAGCATATAGATTGTTGGGCAAAGTATCTTTCTGTGGATAAGATAATGATTCGTGAAGTTCCTCCAACTCATCCACAATATGACGAAATTGAAGCCGCAGTTGATTATTTCTCAAATCAGATAAGCTCTTATG
>QMNM01000009.1 GCA_003647765.1 Candidatus Cloacimonadota bacterium | reverse complement strand
TTCAATAGCGAATCCAGACCTAATTCTGATAGCTATTATGGCAAAAGTAATATTGATATTCATAATATATCCATAAGTGATAGTGTTATGTATTTTTCATTAAGCTATATCTGGTATCTACAAAATGGAATATATTCTGGTAAAAATCCTTTTCCGATAATTATTGAGGATATTAATGATGATGGAAAAAAAGAGATGATTTCCGTTCTACCTGATGCATGCTTTTATGTTATTCAACATGTTATAGATGACACATTTGAATTATTAGGGTCTTATTTAAGTAGTAATACTAATATTAAGTATGTTCCATCTTTTGATAGTGTAAATAAGATTATTGTTGGTGTTTCCAATTCTGGATTTTATGCCTTTTATGCAACAAGTTATGATAATTTCTCACTAAAATATTTAGATATTTTTGATAATCCTGCAAGTCAAGTAATAGTTGTAAATCCGCAGATATGTATTGAAGGAACGAATGATACAATAAATTATATAACTTCCCGAAATTCAGATAATAGTGGAATTATCTATCTATATGGAAAAATTGATAAAAATAATTGGCAATGCTCAGTTGTTGACAGCTTTGTTCTATCGGACTCTATCACTTGTAATTTAGCATATAAAGATTCATTGTTGTATTGTGCGACAGAAGATACAATCTATAAAATTAATATTTGCACAAAGGATGTTAATGAATTAACACAGATTGAAAATCCAAAAGGAATGGTTTTGGCAGATGTGAACAATGACAATCAAGATGAGATAAACTGTGTTACTATCAATAGTGATGTCTATATCTTTAAAAATGATGGCAGTTTATTAGAGAATTTTCCGATATGTCTGGATACTGTTGCAGTTTCCACACCAGCAGTTGGGGATTTGGATAATAATGGCTTTCTGGATTTAATATTCACAAGTGCGAATAATGTCTATGTAATAGATTATACTGGCGAATTTTTGAGTATATCCCAGCAAGAGATAAGCAATCCTGATACATCACAGATTTTCTCTGAGCCAACCTGTCTTGACTTTGATAATGATGGGAAATTAGAGATCTGTGTAGCTATGTCTCACTCACGGATTGTTATGTATGATATAGATTTTAACAGGAATAAGCCATTTCCTTACGAAAGTGATTTTAGTATAATGGAGCCATTTCCTTTGTCATTTCCAAGAAATATTATTGCTACACCCACTTTTGCAGATTTAGACCATAACGGATATACAGAGATATATTTCAATGCTGATGATGGTTATGTATATCGCTATGTTTCTGATAATCCATTTTACGAAGATAATTTGATTTGGCCCACTCAATATGGCAATGTAGAAAGGACAGCAGCTTACACATCACCAGAGCCATCAGAGCCAAATTGGGGTGAAAATATTTTTGTAGATGGACAAGTATATCTCTATCCAAATCCGTTATGTCAGTTAAGTGGATATGAGATTCATTTCAATATATTAGTAACAAAAGATGCGAATGTGTCTGTGAAAATATTTGACATTGCAGGCAATCTTATAAAGAAAGTTGAGAATATCAAATGTTATAAAAATGTGAATAATAGGACAAGGTTGAACCTTGATATAAAGGATTTAACAAGTGGCGTGTATTTTGTGCAATTAAAAGCAAGGGATGAAATAAAGGTTTTAAAATTAGCAATTGAGAGATAGGATATATTTATAGCGAACTCATACAAACTTAACGAATTGACGCGGATTTAATTAAAAATTACAAATCCAGAATTATAGATTAGAAATTATGATTACACGACGAATTATAATAAATGTGCCAGAAAAGATATTTCTGGCAGAAAAGACAGATGAAAGCACTTTTGCTCGTGAGTTACGCATTTTAGCTGCTGTCAAGCTATATGAGTTAGGTCGTCTTTCCTCTGGTCGGGCTGCTGAACTTGCTGGTATGTCGCGAGTGGAGTTCCTATTGGAACTTGGACGCTACAAGGTTTTTCCCTTTGAAGCCGAGTTAAATGACTTGGAGAACGATTATGCTTGACGCCATTAGCAATACATCCCCTTTACTTTACTTGTATCGTATTGGAGTATTGAAGTGGCTTCCCAGGTTATTCAGCGAGATATGGGTTCCAAATGCGGTAGTGCTTGAACTACAACAAGGTCAGCAGAAAGGCTATGATGTTCCAAATATGCGTGATTATGCTTGGCTTCAAATAGTTGAACCAAGATACATACCATCTGAATGGCTTACATTGGACTTGGGAGCGGGGGAACTTGCAGTTATGGCACTGGCACTGGAAAATCCAGAACGAGTTGTTCTGTTAGATGATGCTTTGGCTCGACGGATTGCTCAAGCTGCTGGTTTGAATGTTTGGGGAACACTCAAAGTTTTACTTGAAGCGAAATCTCAAGAATTAACTGAAAGTATTAGTCCTCTCATCAATCGTCTTGAAGATGCTGGTATGTGGATTTCTGATGATATCCGACAGCGAGTGCTGGCTTTAGCTGGCGAGTCAGTAAATTGCAACTAAAAAACTTATTATCTCATATTTATTGGAGAACTTGATTGTTGTAAGACACAAGAATAAAAAGCCCGGCTCGGGTTCTCTGGAGTTCTAGTTGGGTGAGTAGTGGAAAAAGGAGCGTTAATGAAAATAACAGGTTTTATCCTGACAATGATAATAATTACAATGCCATTATTTGCTGATAAAGTTGATTCCAGCGCAGGAGAATATGGATTCCAACTTTTGAAAGTAGATATTGGTGCGGATAATGTTTCAAAAGGCAGTGCAGTATCAGCTCAAGCTGGCGATGCATCTATTATGTGGTATAATCCAGCTGCAACTAATTTCAGCGATAGATCAAATGTCCACTTCACGCATAATGAATGGATTTTTGATACTAGAATTGAACATATCTCCTTAATGGTAAATAAAGGAAAATATAGTTTAGGTGGTGGTATTACTTACTTAAATTACGGCAAAATTGATAGAAGGAATAGCCAAGGCAATCTAATAGGTGAATTCAATCCTACTGATATTATAGGTAACATCAATTTCTCTTTACGAACACTTCCTAATTTATACTGTGGTGTGAATGTAAAAGGGCTATTTGAAAAAATCCATATTGAGACATCTTATGGAATGGCTGTAGATTTGGGAATTATCTATCGCACAATGCTTAATGGATTGAATTTATCAGCAGTTGTGCAAAATTTAGGCACTACTTCCAAAATGGCAAAAGAAAAGATTGATTTGCCAATAGCTTATAAATTCGGGGTTGGCTATCAATTACCATTTTCATTTCTGAATTTACATATTGCCACAGATGTTATAAAATATGTAGATGATGATAATGCCAAGGTCAACTGTGGGTTGCAGTATGTTTTTCAGGATAAAGTATTCACTCGTATTGGATATAAGTTCAATTATGATGAGGAGAATATTACTGCTGGATTGGGCTTTAAGATAAATTGTTATCATTTTGATTATGCGTATGTTCCATTCCAGAGTGATATTGGTGCTACTCATCGGTTCTCTTTATCTTATGATTTTTAGTAAAACTGCACTTAGAAGAACTAACAAAAACTGCCAAAGATTAACATAAATTTCAAGGTATAGTAAACAAATAGGAAAAAAATATATGACTGAAAATAATTTATTAGATAGAATTACAGCCAATCCAAGAGTTATGTTGGGAAAGCCAGTTATTAGAGGATTACGAATAACAGTAGAGCAAATTTTAATGGCATTGTCCAATGGTATTACTGTTGAGGACTTATTAGAGGACTATCCAGAATTTGGAACAAGATGATATAAAAGCTGTATTGTTATATAATACGGAATTATTAAACGAAAAAAGAATTATAACTATTCACCGTATAGACGCAAAGAAAAATCTTTGCGGACTCTGCGACTGCTTTGCGTTCTCTGCGGTTAAATAAGTAGAAAAATAATTGAGGTCTCAAATGAAAAAATTAGGATTATTATCTATAATATTGCTTATAAATTTGCATTCTCTATTTGCATTAGAATATAGCAAAAAAGAGATCATTATTCGTCTTGAAGAGAAGATAGAGACCAAAAGCAATCTACAAACTGGTGTGAAAAACTTAGATAATACTTTGGCTAAATCAAAGATTAAAAAGATAGAATCAATCATTGAAAAATCAAATCTTTATATTTATTCTGTATATTGCGAAAATAATATTGATTTCAAGTCCATTCAGAACATATCAACTAAAAATGATGACATTGTATATGTGCAGCCGAATTATATAAACAAGATGTTATCAGTTACTCCGGATGACCCGTATTTTGCATCTCAATGGGCATTGCCAATGATAAATGCACAGCAAGCATGGGATTATGAAAAAGGTTCTGAGCATGTTGTAATTGGTGTCATTGACTCTGGAATTGATTATACTCATCCAGATTTGGCGGATAATATCTGGATAAATGAAAATGAAATTCCTGATAACGGAATAGATGATGATAATAATGGCTATATTGACGACTATATTGGCTGGGATTTTACTGATGCTCCGGATATTGCTGGTATTGGCGATTACTTAGTCAGAGACAATGACCCTATTGACGATTACGGTCATGGGACACATATTATGGGAATTATTAGTGCAGTATCCAATAATGAAAGGGGTGTAACAGGTATTTCTTGGTATTCCAAGGTTATGGCTGTGCGTGCTGGTTTTCGTGTATCTGGAGGTGGATATTTGGAAGATGATGATGCAGCTGCTGGCATTATTTATGCTGTTGATAATGGAGCACAAGTAATCAGTATCAGCTGGGGCGATGAGCACAATGCTCCAATTATTCAGGATGCTTGTAATTATGCAAATGAACTCGGATGCATAATTATTGCTTCTGCTGGTAATGAAGCTAAACCAAAACTATTATATCCAGCAGCTTTAAGTAATGTAATGTCAGTTGCCGCAATAGGCGAAAATAAGCAGCTTTGTTGGAATTTTTCCAGTTATGGTGAAAATTTAGATTTAACTGCACCAGGAATAAATGTGATTAGCACTTATCTTGATAACAGTTACGAATATATGAGTGGCACTTCTATGGCTACGCCTTGTGTAGCAGGAGCAGCTGCATTACTCTTATCTAAAAATATGAATTTAACTAATACACAGATTCGTTGTATTATCAATAGTTCTTGTGATGACTTAGGAGAGCCAGGCTATGATATATATTATGGCAATGGCCTGCTTAATATAGAACGAATGATAAAAATGGAAAATTATCCTATAGCAAAGATAACAAACCCTCGAACTGATCAGGGATTTTCCGAATCATTCCCAATTACTGGCACTGCAACTAGTCCAAATTTCTTCCGATACTCGCTTACTTATACTACTGAGCCAGACCCAACTTATGGAGAATGGTATGATATAATCAAGCATACAAAAAATCCTACCTATTACTATGAAAGCAGAATTGATACTTTACTTGGAGAATTTGTTATTCCTGCCTCACTCAAAGATGATGTATATTATATTAAATTAACAGTTCAGGATAAAGATGGTTCTTCCTATCAGGATATTGTGCAGGTCTATATTGATATTACACCACCTTATTTAGATGCAAATGTGCCTAATAATCCTACTATTTCAAAAAGATATAATTTTAATAAGTATAATTATTTTCTTCATATTAAAGCGAATGAAAATGTAAATGTCAATGCAAAATTTTATGGATCGCTAACAGATACATTTACAGTCATAAGCACGGACTATGATTCTATTACTACTTTAATATTGCCACCAGAATTACTTAATTATGATGAAGATATATCTTGCTATATTCGTTTGACTAATCGGTGTGGATTACAAAATGAAAATCCATTATTTTTTAACAATATATTTACTGTGGACAATTCCACTATACCTGTAAATGGATATACCAAGATATGTGAATATAGCAATGCTTTTCTTTGTCATAGCAGTTATGATATAAATGGAAATGGTAAAAAGGAATTGATTTTAATGAAGTTTGGTGACCAGCTTTTTGGAACAGTAGAATTTTTGGAAAAGAATGGCAGTTCATTGGTTTTAGTTGATACAATGGATACGCGTTTTCAAGTATGGGATATTGCTGATACTGATGGAAATGGTTGTTATGAGATATTAGGCACTATTCTTGATTCCATATTTGTATATGAAGCTGTTGCTCCTGGACAATTCCCTTCAAGTTATAATGAAATATGGCATAAAAAGGGTGCTTTAGGCGGTATGTTTGCTGATGTAAATGGTAATGATACATTAGACTTGCTAATCTGTTGTTCTGAATCCGATAGTATGTTCTCATTTATTGACATATATAAAAGGGATGGCTATGGATTTACTAAAACTTTTTCTTATCATTCTTTAATTGACACTACTAATACAGTTGCAAAAAATAGATTATCAACTAATATTCAAGCTGCAGATTTAGATAGAGATGGCTTAATGAATGTATTAGCAGGTGATATTGATGGTGATATTATTGTTTTTGAAGTAGACAATAATTATACTAATCTCTTTAAAAACCAATGGAATTATCGCTTACCTGTTCCTAATGGTTATTATTTAGGAATTGGTGATTTTGATGGGGATGGTCAGGACGAATTTGTAGCTGGTGGTTATGCTGAGGATGTTCTTCGTACAGAAAATCAGGTCTGGGTATTTATGTTTTTTAAAAATACCAGTGATAACCAGTATGAACTCTATGCAACATTGGAAATTTCCGGTGTAGCTTCAAAAAATGGCGTATTCGTTGCTGATGTTAATAATGACGGTATTGATGAGCTAATAGTAACAACTGCACCTGATTTGTATGTTATGAATACTGAAAATGGGACAATAAATATGTTGTGGGTCGGTGAATCATATAAAGCATATCGTCCTTATGCAACTGATTTAGATAATGATGGCATACTAGACATTGTATTTAATCAGAAAGGAAGTGATGGCGAGATACATCTTTCTCTTTACAATTATGATGGAATTATACCCAATAATTTTCTTGCTCCACAGGATTTTGTAGTCAGACCAATTAATAATAGCAAAATTCATCTTTCTTGGCGGCAAACAGAGGATGCGCTGAAATACAAAATCTATCGCAGATTGCAAAATGAAGTGATGAGTTTTTATGATGAAACAAATGAGATCTTTTATAATGATATAAATGTTGAACCTGACAGTACTTATTATTATCAAGTATCAGCAGTGTCAGAGGATAGTATAGAAAGCTATTTAACAAAAGAAGAATCTGTTGTAGCTTCTAATCCACCTTGTGTGTTAAGTGTAAAAATGACTTCTCTTAATAGAATATTGATTTTGTATGACTCACCATTAAATGCTACTGGGTTGAGATTTGGCAATTATAAAGTTAACAAAGGAATAGGATCTCCAAAATCTGCTTCATTTACTCAAAACAGTAAAGGTGTAATAGCTACTTTTGATAAGATTTTCACTGCTGAAGATAGTGTGTATACAATCCACATTGAAAATGTTGAAGGATTTTATGGTGCTAAAATGGATACTACAACAGTTGAATTCAATTATGAACAAGATACAGAAAGACCGTATATCACATCTGCAAAAATTATCAATAAAAAGGAAATAGAAATCTCATTTAACGAAACTATAATGGAAGATTCAGCAACAGTGATAGATAATTATCAACTTTTATTTCCTGAGCAAACCGCGTATATCAAGATCACTTCTATTGGATGGAAACAGGACAAGGTCAACATTTATCTATCAAGTGAACTAATCAAAACAAATGAAAAATATCTTATAGAAGTTACAAATGTGTATGATTTAACTGGCAATGAAATTTCCAATGTTAAAAATAAAGCAGGATTTACAATGCCTATTAGTGATTTAGAACACATCATAGTGTATCCTAATCCGGTAATTGCTGGCAAAGCTAATGTAAAATTTGAGAACCTCCCTTCGGACAAGACAAAGACAATTTACATTTATGATTTTTGTGGACAATTAATAAGAGAACAGGCAACTACTGGTATAAGATGGGATTGGAATTTGAAAAATAGTGTTTCTAAGCCAGTTGCATCTGGAATATATTTCTTTATTATAAAATACGAAAATAAGTTTAATACAGGAAAAATTGCAGTGATCAGATGAATTTAGAAAGGACACTTAAATGTCATCAATTCCATATGATTGGAACAAACGATTAAAAAAGGATAGTAAAGAATTTCTGCAGAATATAACAAGTGGAAATTACGACTTTGAAGTTATATACAATGCTTATCCAGAGCGAGTTAATGGAGAAGTGTCTAATGAAATTGTATCTTTTGTAGCCAGACAATTATGTAAAGGTATAATTAAAGAGCCACATAAATACGATGATTTTCTTTTATTTATTTATAAACAAAAAGGTAGAACAGGCCAATATATATTCAATCTGATTTTTACAAAATTGATAGTAAAATACCCTGAACAATATATTAACATAGTACAAAGCTTGTGGAAGGATATTCACGATAATAAAGAGATGCAAAATTTATTCAGTATGGTAATTTATCCATTACTGAAAAAATATCCGGATAAGTATATAGATAAATTATTTAATTGGATTAGGGAAGAAGATGATTTAGTTGTAGAAAATATGTTCAGAGTTTTAGAGAGATATGTCAAATATGATAAAATGCGGATTAAAGAGATTTTTCATAAGAGTGAATCTTTCTGGAATTTTGACAATCCAACAATTAAAAAAGGAAATGTTAGATTATTGCGAGCAATTTATAAAGCTAATCCAAAATTTTGTGAGAAGATTTATTTAGAATATAAAGGGACTCATAATCCTAATTTTGTGGAAATATTATGTGGTGGCATTGCTGGATACACAAGAGAGATTGAGCAAGAAATAGAACTTTGGGCTAAGAGTGGCAATGCTCGTATAAGAAAATCAGCTCTATCTGCATTGAGATCTATAAAAAAATACAAAAAATATTATACCACTAAAACACCAAAACACAAAGAGTGAATATGAGTATTGTTCTAAAAATATTAGTGCCTTTGTGTCTTTATGGCAAATCTCTAACAGGAAAAAATATTTTACCACAGAGCCACAAAGATAAAAAATATAACTTTATCAGGAAAAAGTAATGAAAAAACAATATATAAGTGCTAAAGGTATGAAAGACCTAAAGCAAGAGTTAAATTATTTGATGGAAAATGAAAGACCCGAAATTATTAAGCAAATTGCTACTGCTAGAGAATTTGGAGACTTATCTGAAAATGCTGAGTATAATGCCGCAAAGGAAAGACAATTATTTATAGAAAGAAGAATCTGGGAATTACAACAAAAAATTGCAACTTTAGAAGTTATTAGTCAGGATAAAATCAGTAATAAGGATGAAGTTAGATTTGGAGCAATAATTGAACTGCATGATAAAAGAAAAGGGCAAATCGTACAATATAAGATTGCTGGTGAAGATGAAACAGGTAGAAATGAATCTATAAGGTTAATATCTACAAAATCCCCAATCGGCAGATCATTATTAGGTAAAAAGGTAGGAGAAGTTGTAAAAGTTCACGCTCCAATTGGGATAATAGAGTACGAAATTAAGAAAATTGAATATAGATAGAATAATTGTAAGATTTTCTTGCGTGTTTTTTGTGTTTCGTGGCTAAAGAAGTTCAAATTACTTCACCATAAAAGCACAAAGAATCTTTTCAATCTTTTATCTTTCAATCTTTCTAATCTTTCTAATCTTTTAATTATCTCTGTAACTCCGTGTCTTTGTGATTTATTTTAATGGAGGGAAAATGACTAAATATCGTATAGCATTGCTTCCAGGGGATGGTGTCGGAAATGATGTAATGGAAGCCGCAAGAATAGTATTAGATAAGATAAAGCTAAATGCTGAATATATCCACTGTGATGTTGGCTGGCAATTCTGGTGTCAAGAAGGAGATCCTCTACCACAGAGGACTATTGATTTGTTAAATACAGTTGATTGTGTCCTATTCGGTGCAATTACTTCAAAACCAAAAGAAGAAGCTGAGAGAGAATTAGTACCAAACTTACAAGGTAAAGGATATATATATTCAAGTCCTATTGTCAGACTTAGGCAGTTGTTTGATTTATATATAAATATGCGACCTTGTAAGGCATTCAAAGGGAATCCGCTTAATTATCGCGATGATATTGATATTGTAATTTTTAGGGAAAATACAGAAGGATTGTACTCCGGTGTAGAATATCATCCTGTACCAGAAAAACTCTTCTCTGTCTTAAACGAAACACATCCAAAAATGAAAAAATTTGCATATGAAAATCTGGAAGATATAGCAATTTCTTGTAGAATTTTTACTCGTAAAGCTTGCCAACGCATTGTTAGAGCTGCTTTTGAATATGCAAAAAAGCATAACTATCCATCAGTAACAGTTGTAGAGAAGCCGAATGTGATACGGGAGACCAGTGGACTTATGCTTAGAGAAGCACGGAAAATTGCCAAAGAATATCCGAATATTGAACTGTGGGAGACAAATGTGGATGCAATGGCAATGTGGCTAATAAAAAATCCGCAAAATTATTCTATATTAGTCGCATCTAATATGTTTGGTGATATTATTTCTGATTTATCTGCACAATTAGTCGGCGGTTTGGGTTTTGCCGCAAGTGGTAATATTGGCAAAAAAATAGCATTATTTGAGCCAACTCATGGTAGTGCACCAAAGTATGCTGGAAAGTATAAGGTAAATCCAACTGCAATGTTGCTTAGTGTTAAACTTATGCTTGATTATTTAGGTGAGATAGAAAAAGGAAATGCATTACTGAACGCAATTGCTAAAGTCATTGAACAGGAAAAAGTCCGCACTTATGATATGGGCGGTTCTGCTACAACTTTGGATATGGCAGAAGAAATTGCTAAAAATATACAATTATAAAATATAAGCCCTATCATATAACATTATTGTAAGATTTTCTTTCGTGTTAATTCGTGTTAATTCGTGTTAATTCGTGGTTAATGAAATAATGTTAAATTATCTCTCTCTTAATGCTAATAATCTAACTAATTGCAGAACAGCCATCAAACTAGCAGCTATATAAGTCAAAGCCGCGGCATCTAAAACTTTTTTTGCATATCCAACTTCATTACTTATCAGATAACCACCATTATTTAGTTGTTTCAATGCTCTGGAACTGGCATTAAATTCTACTGGCAGTGTAATTAACTGAAATATTACAGCCGCAGAAAAGAAAAGAATTCCAATGTTCATAAGTGATGGTATTCTCATAAATAGTCCGATTATGAATAATGGAAATGCTAATTTAGAGCCGAAATTAGCAACTGGGAAAAATCCATTACGAAATGCTAAAGCTGAATAATTTTTTGCATGCTGAATAGCATGTCCAACCTCGTGAGATGCAATACCTAAAGCAGATATAGAGCGTCCATAATAAATATCTTTTGATAAACTAATTACTCCTGTCCTCGGATTGTAATTATCAGATAAACTGCCAGGAATTACTTTTATATCTATATTATACAATCCATTTCTGTCTAATATTCCTCGTGCAACTTCTGCACCTGTTTTGCCACTTGATGCAGGAACACGACTATATTTACGATAAGTTGAGCTCACTTTGGACTGTGCATAAATTGCTAAAATTATCGCTGGAATCAGTAATATGAATGTCCAATCAAATAATAACATATTTTCCTCCAAAATAATTGTTTATATATCAGAGAGTTATAATTGCTTAATAATTTTATAAAAATATTCTAATGTATTATTGTATTTTAGCAAAAAATATTTTTACTATTTTCCAGCTTTTGTGTGATTTCGTGGCTCATTTATGAATATGCTTCCATTTTAAGTAAGCATAGATAAAGTCATTAATATCGCCATTCATTACAGATTGAGTATTCCCTTTTTGTAAATTAGTGCGATGATCTTTTATCATAGAATAAGGATGAAACACATAAGAGCGAATTTGATGACCCCATGAAATATCTTTCTTACTATTCTCTAATTTCTGGCGATCTCGCTCTTTCTGCTCTTTATAATACTGATATAATCTGGCACGAAGAATTTTCATTGCATTTTCTCTATTACGAAATTGTGAGCGTTCTGTCTGGCATTGCACAACAATATTAGTAGGAATATGAGTGATTCTCACTGCTGAATCTAACTTGTTCACACTTTGCCCACCTGGACCACTAGCACGATAAGTATCAATATGTATATCTTCATCCTTAATATCTACTTCAATTGAATCATCTATTTCTGGATAAACAAATACAGAAGCAAATGAAGTATGCCTACGAGCATTAGAATCAAATGGAGAAATACGAACTAATCTATGAATACCAATCTCTGACTTCAAATATCCATAAGCATATTGTCCTTTAATCTCTATGGTTACACTTTTTATTCCTGCCTCATCTCCGGACAACTTATCAAGCATTTCTGTTTTGAAATTGTTATTATTTGCCCAACGAAGATACATTCGTAATAACATCTCTGCCCAATCTTGTGATTCTGTCCCACCAGCACCAGGATGAATGGTTAATATCGCATTATTTCTATCATTCTCCTCATTTAATAAAATACGGATCTCTAATTTAGATAATTCCTTCGCTACTTTTTGCAATTTCATCTCTGCCTCTTGTGCCAATTCCAAGTCAATCTCTTCATAAAATAACGATAAATATGTACGAAACTCATCAGCATAGGTTTTAAGTTTATTATCCAATTTCAAATCTTCTTTTAGAATGCTTACCCTTTCTGTAATAGTTTTTGCCTCTTGTGGATTATTCCAAAATCCAGGTTTATTCATTTGTTCTTCTAATTTTTGAACTTGACTATGCTTATTTTCAGAGTCAAAGATACCTCCTTAATTCAGTAATTTTACTCTCTAATTTTTCTACATCCTTTTCAAATTGATTTAAATCCATAACTCACTCCTTTCTTGACAATAGTTTAGTCCATATTCATTGCTCATTGCTTTTTAAGTAAATTATCTTGCATAAAAAATGAGTATTTTAAAATATTGTCAACTAATTGTTTATATCAAAAGTATATTATAGCATTTAAGACAATATTCTTCAAAGATTGAAAGATTGAAAAGATTGTATACACAGAGAGAAATAATCTTTGGTGAATTTGTGGCTAATACGCATTACGCCTTACGCATTACGCAGTTTTCATGGCTCATTTATGAATATGAAAAGAATATTATTTTATTTTTTAATTTTGACATTCATTGGCTGTTCTATTTCCTCACAAGTAAATGAAACAGAAAAGCAAAACTCGTATACACAAGAATTATCTGAAATTCAGAGACAAATAACTTCTTTAGAATCACTTGCCCAAATAGATTCTATTACAAAGATAAGATCATGTCCGGATTATATACTAAAATCAAAATTGGACAGTTTAATTGCTGAATACGAAAAAGAAGGTATTAAAATTGGAGTTGTTATTGCCAATGCTGAAACTGAATCAAGTTTCATTTATACTTATAATAACAATCAATTATTTTGCCCTGCGTCTAATCAGAAAATATTCACAGCTTTTCTTGGTTTAACATATCTTAAACAAAACTATCGTTTTCAGACAAAATTATATTATACAGGAAAAATAAGGAATCATAATTTATATGGTAATTTATACTTAAAAGGTGGTGGTGACCCGACTTTATCATACATAGATTTTTATGATTTTTTGCTTATGATTCAACGATATGGAATTAAAGCGGTTGAAGGCAATCTTATTTTAGATGATACTTTTTTCTGTGATAGTAAATTTGGCAAAGGATGGATGTGGGATGATGTAAAGTACTCACATTGTAAAGAGATTAGTGCATTATCTCTCAATCAAAATTGTATACGAATAATTGTATTGCCAACAGAAATAGGAGAACTTGCTCATATAGAATTATATCCTCCAAGCCCTATTGTTAACATCAAAAGTATAGCTCGCACAAGTAAGTATAAAAATAGTATCCGTTTTTATCAGGACTGGGAAAATGATTTGAATAAAATTTCTGTATCCGGATATATTAAAAAAGATAATCCAGCAATTACAAAAAAAATTAACATTTCTAATCCAACATTACATACTGGCAAAACTTTTGCATATTTTCTTAATAATAATGGTATAAGTGTGTCTGGAAAAGTAATAGTTGATAAAGTTCCA
>QMNM01000008.1 GCA_003647765.1 Candidatus Cloacimonadota bacterium | reverse complement strand
CTTTTTACTAGAATAAATGAATATGGCTTCCTAGAAACTCCATATATTAAAGTAGAAAATGGAAAAGTTACTAACAAAATAGAATATATGGCTGCTTACCAGGAAGAAGAAAAACATATTGCACAGGCAAATATAGATCTTGACAAAAACCTAACAATAAAGGATGATTTTATATTTGTTAGATATCGTGATGATTTTATTCAAGTTCCTAAGGAGCAAGTTGAATATATTGATGTGTCTGCACAACAGATAATAAGTGTATCAGCAGCTCTCATTCCATTTTTAGAACATGATGATGCTAATCGTGCATTGATGGGCTCAAATATGATGAGGCAAGCAGTTCCATTACTAAAACCTGAACCTCCAATTGTAGGGACAGGACTGGAAAAAATTGTTGCAGAAGATTCAGGAATGGTACATAAGGCACCTTTTGACGGAAAAGTAACGAAAGTAACAAGCGACAAAATTGTCATCTCACGCGATAAGTCAAAGAAAAAAGACAAAATAAATTTAGAAGATGAAGTAGAGATACAATTGAAGAAGTTTCATAGAACTAATCAGGATACATGTATAAATCAACATCCTTGTGTGAGCCTTGGTATGAATGTTAAGAAAGGTCAAATTCTTACAGATGGTCCTGGAATTAGTGATGGAGAATTAGCATTAGGCCGGAATTTATTAGTTGCTTTTATGCCATGGTATGGATATAATTATGAAGATGCTGTTATTATAAGTCAGCGAATAGCTAGAGAAGATATTCTGACCTCTATTTATATTGAAAAACATGAAGTTTTAGTTAGAGTTGTCAAAAATGGTAATGAAGAATTGACATCTGAAATCCCTAATGTCCCGAAAAGTTCATTAAGAAATTTAGATAAGAATGGAATTATAAAGGTCGGTTCTTATGTAAAACCAGGTGATGTATTAGTCGGAAAGATTACGCCGAAAATTGTTAATGTTGATCCATCTCCTGAAGAAAAATTGATGCGTGCATTGTTTGGAGAACGAGCTGGTGATTTTACTGATAGCTCACTAAAAGCTAGCCCAGGAATGGAAGGTGTAGTAGTAGATGTAAAACTATTTTCCAGATGTCAGGAGGATTTTGGCTCACCAGCAGAAAGGAAACAGAAAGAGAAGAGATTGAAAAAGGACTTTGAGAATAGAAATAAAAAAATAGATTCTTTCCTCGCGTCTGAATTAGAAAAATATCTATACGGACAGGTTGCTGATAGTATTATAGATAATAGGACAAACGAATATTATATTAAGCATGGCGAGAAAATTACAAAGAAATTGTTGAGAGATAAAGTAAAATTTAATAGATTAAATTTAGATGTTGATCTTGTAAAAGATGCAAAGATAAATCAACTCATTTATAATAATGTCATTCAAGAAGTTAAAAAAGCACGAGAGATAAATAATAATCATTACAAAAAGGAAAGAGATCGGCTACATCACGGTGATGAACTACCACAAGGTGTACGCAAAATGGTAAAGGTCTTTATTGCAAAAAAACGGAAAGTAGAAGTGGGTGATAAGTTATCAGGTAGGCATGGGAATAAAGGTGTAATTTCAAAAATCGTACCTATTGAAGATATGCCCTTTCTTGAAGACGGAACACCGATAGATATAATTCTTAATCCATTAGGTGTGCCATCCAGAATGAATATTGGTCAGATTTTAGAGACCCATCTTGGCTGGGCCGCAAAAGAATTGAATATGAAAGTAGAAACTCCACCATTTGATGGAGCAAAAATTTCTGATATTACTAAAGAAATGTTAAATGCAAATTTACCTATAGATGGAAAAGTAACACTTTATGATGGTAAAACAGGTGAACCGTTTGGAGAGAAAATTACTATTGGATACATCTATATGATGAAATTATATCACCTTGTGGCTGATAAGATGCATGCGCGTTCAACAGGACCTTATTCTTTGGTTTCTCAGCAGCCATTAGGAGGCAAAGCACAACATGGTGGACAAAGACTCGGTGAGATGGAAGTATGGGCACTTGAAGCTTACGGTGCATCCAGATTATTACAAGAAATGCTCACTGTAAAATCCGATGATGTTGAAGGTAGAAACAAGACCTATGAAGCCATCACTAAAGGTGAAAATCCTCCTGAACCAGGAACACCAGAATCTTTTAATGTATTAATCAACGAATTACAAAGCCTTTGCCTTGATATTACTATGTTAACCGAAGAAGAATAGAGTGCGTATGCGTAGGGCGTAATGATTTTATATGTCCTCCTTTCTATTGCGTTCTACGACTTACGCACTAAATTAGGAAATTAAACGCGAACTAATCGCTAACTCAACAAACTTATCGTAAAAATTTTAATTTATAAAAATTATGTTTGCGTGAGTTTGTACAGTTCGTATAAGTTCGCGTCTGCAAAGAGAGGTTATACAATGATAAGGGAATTAAAAAGAGAGGTACCTATTCAGGATTATAGTAAGATAAGAATCAGGATTGCTTCTCCAGAAAAAATTCGTGATTGGTCTTATGGAGAAGTAACAAAACCAGAGACCCTTAATTATCGTACATTCAAGCCAGAAAAAGATGGCCTCTTTTGTGAACGGATTTTCGGACCAGAACGAGATTATGAATGCGCTTGTGGTAAATATAAAAAAAGAAGACTTAAAGGATTAATCTGTGATAGGTGTGGAGTAGAAATAACAAGTTCCAGAGTACGCAGAAGAAGAATGGGACATATTGAACTCGCTGTACCAGTTGCTCATATATGGTTCTTTAAAAGCATACCAAGTCCATTGAAAACTATTTTAGACCTGAAATTAAAGGATTTGGAAAGGGTGCTTTATTATGAATCTTATATTGTAATAGCCCCAGGACCTTCAGATTATGAAGTGAAAGATATTATTGATGAAGAAGAATATTTAGACGCTAAATCAAAATATGATGGCACAGATTTTCATGCAGAAATGGGAGCTGAAGCCATTAGAAAATTATTAAAAGATATTAATATGGAAGAATTGACAACTGACCTACGCACTAGAATTACTATGGAAACATCTAATCATCGTAAAAAAAAGTTAATTAAGAGGTTAAAAATAGTTGATTCATTTCGTAAGTCAGGTAATCGTCCTGAATGGATGATATTAGAAGTCCTCCCAGTATTACCTCCTGACCTACGTCCATTAGTACATTTAGAAGGCGGACAATTTGCTACAGCTGATTTTAATGATTTATATCGCCGTGTTATAACAAGAAATAATAGATTAAAACAGCTATTAGAAATACACGCTCCAGAAGTAATCTTGAAAAATGAAAAGAGAATGCTCCAAGAAGCAGTAGATGCTTTATTAGACAATAGTCGTAAGTCAAGACCGGTCAAAGGCAGAGGCAATAGACCATTAAAGTCATTAAGTGATCAATTGAAAGGAAAACAGGGGAGATTTCGTCTGAATTTACTTGGAAAGCGAGTGGATTATTCTGGCCGTTCTGTAATTGTAGTAGATCCGGATTTAAAAATAGACCAGTGTGGATTGCCTAAAAAAATGGCATTAGAGTTATTCAAGCCATTTATAGTAGAACGGATTGGAGAGACAGAATCAGTGGGGACCAAGAAACAGGTGCGTCAGATAATAGAGAAGAAGCATCCAAAAGTATGGAAGGTTTTAGAAGATATTATACAAGACCATCCTGTGTTATTGAATCGTGCTCCTACACTGCATAGATTAGGCATACAAGCATTTCAACCTATCCTAATTGAAGAAAAGGCAATTAAACTTCATCCATTGGCATGTACTCCATTTAATGCTGATTTTGACGGGGATATGATGGGAGTTCATGTACCTCTCTCATATAAAGCCCAAATGGAAGCACGTGTTTTGATGTCTCCTGTGAACAATATTTTATCACCTGCTAATGGAAGACCAATTTTAAGTGCTAGTCAAGATTTAGTATTAGGTGCTTATTATTTGACAAATGTAAAAACTGATAAGCCAAAGGACACTTCTAATTTACCTATATTCAATTCTCCAGATGAAGCCATCTTGGCCTATGAAGAGGAGAAAAAAATAGAATGTGGAAAAATGAAAAGTGATAACTCAGACAATAAAATGTCAGATATTGCATCAAATTCTAAGTCAGAATGCTCAATTCATAGCTGGGTTATTTTGCGGTTGCCTTATCAGAATAATAAGAGAATAATAACTACAATTGGAAGAATTATATTTAATGAAATTTTGCCTAAAGAAATTGGGTTCCAAAATTATGTAATTGATAAAGGGCGATTAAATAAGATAACATTAGATATTTTTAGAAAATTAGGTGCTAGTAGAGCTGCGAAATATTTAGATGATATGAAAAATATTACATTTAAATATTCAACAAAATCAGGAATTACTTTTAGTTTGGATGATGTAATTGTGCCTAAATCAAAAAAGAAAATTTTGGAGAAGGCAGAGAAAGAAGTTAATAAAATTATTGGAAATTATATGTCTGGTATCATAACAGAGACAGAAAGATATAATAGAGTGATAGATAAATGGAAGGTAGTTACAGAAGATGTAACACAAGTAATGATGGATGAATTGGCAAATGATAGGAATGGATTTAATCCAATTTGGATGATGGCTATCTCTGGTGCAAGAGGCGGTAAGGATCAAATTAAACAGTTAGGTGCTATGCGTGGCTTGATGGAAAAACCACAAAAAACTATTAGTGGTGGCATTGGAGAAATTATTGAAACTCCTATTAAAGCAAACTTCAAAGAAGGGTTAAATATTTTAGAATACTTTATTTCTACTCACGGAGCAAGAAAGGGATTGGCTGATACAGCATTAAAAACAGCTGAAGCAGGATATTTAACAAGACGATTGATTGATGTTGCTCAAGATGTTATTATTAGCTGTGAAGATTGTGGCACAATGCGTGGAATTACAGTTACTCCGCTTAAAGAAGGTAATAAAATTGTTGAACCGATTAGTGAGAGAATTAAAGGAAGAACCGCAGCATCTGATATAACAGATCCTACAGAAAACAAGATAATAGTTCATGCAGGTGAAATCATTACGGATGATATAGCAATGACAATTCAAAAACACGGAATAAATTCTGTTACAATTCATTCAGTATTAACCTGTGAAGCAGAAAAAGGAATTTGTTCTAAATGCTATGGTAGAAATCTCTCTACATACAAACCATCAGCAATTGGTGATCCAGTAGGTGTAATTGCAGCTCAAAGTATAGGTGAACCAGGAACACAACTAACACTACGAACTTTCCATATTGGAGGCACAGCAAGTACAGCTGTTGAGCAAGCAGAGGTTAATTCAGAATATGATGGCATTGTAAAGTTTGAACGAATGAATCTAGTAACAAATAGAGAAAATAAAAAAATCTCTATTAGTTATCTCGGTAAGATACATATCATTGACGAAAATACAGGAGACGAATTAGAGCATTATAATGTCAAATATGGAGCAAATGTTTTCGTAGAAGACAATCAAAAAATTGTTTCTAATACTCTTCTTTATAGATGGGATCCGTATAATACACCTTTCATTGCCAGGAAGTCAGGTAAAGTAACTTTTGAAAACTTTGTTAAAGATATTACATATAAATCTGAGTTTAATGAAATAACAGGTGGACACGATATTACTATTTTGGAATCAAAAGACAGGAAAATACAAGCTCAATTAGTTATTGAAGATAAAAATGGAGCAAAAGAGTCCATACCTCTCCCTGCTGGGTTAAGCTTGGATGTATCTGACGGTGAATATATATATGCAGGAGATATTTTAGGGAAAACTTCTCGTATAACACTAAAACAGCGCGATATTACCGGTGGTTTACCTCGTATTATAGAATTGTTTGAAGCAAGAAGCCCTAAAGATAAAGCAGTCATCACAGAAATTGATGGAGAAGTAAAAATAGAGGAGATAGTCCGTGCTGGACGAAAGATAATCGTAAAAAATGAACAATTTGAACAACTTTATATTATTCCTCATGGTAAAAGAATTATTGTACATCACGGGGATTATGTACAGAATGGTGATCCGTTATCAGATGGGCCACTTGACCCTCATGATATTCTAAAAGCACGTGGAGTTAATGCAGCTCAAGAATTTGTCAGAAATGAAATACAAGAAATTTATCGTAAGCAAGGTGTAAAAATTGATGATAAACATATTGGTATAATTGTTCGTCAAATGATGAGTAAAGTAAAAATCATTAATCCTGGGGATACTCTATTTTCAGAAGGAGAGATTGTTAGCAAACATCGTCTTGCAAAAGAGAACGAAATGGTTATAAAAGATGGTGGAGAGCCATCAACTTCTGAACCCATAATTCTTGGTATTACAAAAGCTGCTTTAATGACTGACAGTTTTATTTCTGCTGCATCCTTTCAAGAGACAACAAGAGTATTAACTGAAGCATCAATTGCTGGGAAAATTGACAACTTGGAGGGTTTAAAGGAGAGTGTCATTGTCGGTCGTAAGATTCCAGCTGGAACTGGAGTTAGCTTATATGAAAAACTATTAGAAGAGAAGATGTCTGAACTAAACAATTTAGGTGAAGTTACTAAAGAGCTATTATTTAAAGAAGATATAAAAAAACAAGCTGATAATTCTGCCCAGAACAATACTGAATATGCAGAAGAACATTGATAAATTTCTCTTATGTTATAATTTTTTATCAATGTTGTTCATAGTATAATTTACAGGTTATCAAAAAGAGGAGATCTTATGCCAACAATAAATCAACTCATTAGAAAAGGAAGAACAAGAACAAAGAAAGGGAAAAAAAATAAGGCATTAGATGGTTGCCCACAGAAAAGAGGTGTGTGTACCAGAGTTTACACAACGACACCTAAAAAACCTAATTCTGCATTAAGAAAAGTAGCAAGAGTGCGACTATCTAACGGAATAGAGGTTACTGCTTATATTCCTGGAGAGGGACATAATTTACAAGAACATTCTATCGTCCTTATAAGAGGTGGTAGAGTAAAAGATTTACCAGGTATCCGTTACCATATAATTAGAGGATCTTTAGATACTAGTGGTGTTGAAAATCGTGTATCAAGCCGTTCTAAATATGGGACGAGGCGACCTAAGAAGTAAGCGTAATGCGTAAGATATGAAATCATAGAAAACAAGTGAGGGACTAATGCGAAGAAGAAGAGCAGAAAAAAGAGAGATACTTCCTGATCCAAAATTTAAAAGTGTATTAGCTAGTAAATTTATCAATATGCTAATGAAAAATGGCAAAAAAACTATAAGTGAACGAATATTCTATAATGCGCTTGATATAATAAAAAAGAAAACAAATGATGACCCTATTGAAGTATTCAAAAAAGCGATAGAAAATGTTAAACCAGTTGTTGAAGTGCGTTCACGTCGTATTGGTGGACAAAGTTATCAAGTGCCAGTAGAAGTTAGGCCAAGTAGAAAATTAACACTTGCATATCGCTGGATTATAGATTATGCTCGCCAAAGACCTGAAAGAGTTATGGAAGAGCGTCTTGCTAATGAATTGATGTCCGCATACAATAAAGAAGGAGCATCTATCAAGAAAAGAGAAGATGTTCACAGAATGGCTAAAGCTAATCAAGCATTTGCTCATTTTAAGTGGTAAGTAAATACCAGGAGAATAACAGATGTCCGTAGATTTTCCATTAGATAAAATAAAAAATATAGGATTTATAGCTCATATTGACGCAGGAAAAACTACAACTACAGAGCGAGTTCTATTTTATACTGGAATTGTGCATCGGATTGGTGAGGTACACGATGGTTCAGCAACAATGGATTGGATGGAGCAAGAGAAAGAAAGAGGTATTACAATTACATCTGCAGCTACTTCTTGTTATTGGAAGGGACATCGTATAAATATTATAGATACTCCCGGACATGTGGATTTTACAGTTGAAGTAGAACGGTCATTACGAATTCTGGACGGAGCTATTGGTATTTTTGATGCTGTTGAAGGCGTTGAAGCCCAATCAGAAACTGTCTGGCATCAGGCAGATAAGTATGATATTCCTCGTATTGCATTCATAAATAAGATGGATAGATTGGGTGCAGATTTCTATTACTCTGTATCAATGATACAAGAAAAACTCTCGCCTACTGCATTTCCTATTCAACTTCCGTTAGGAGAAGAAGAAAATTTTTACGGCATTATTGATTTAGTTAGTAATAAAGCATTTAAATACAAGAAGGCATCTCTTGGGCTGGATTATGAAGAAATTGGAATACCTTATGATATGAGAGAAAAGGTAGAGAAATATAAGCAATTATTATTAGAACAAATATCTGAATTTGATGATTATCTATTAGAGAAATATCTAAAAAATGAGAAAATTCCTGAACAAGAATTAAAGAGAGTGATAAGACAAGCAACAATTGCAGGGAAATTTCATCCTATTTTATGTGGCTCAGCATTAAGAAATATAGCAATTCAATTCTTGATAGATGCAATTGTATATTATCTTCCATCACCATTGGAAGTGCCACCTATTATAGCTCATATTCCTAATAGTTCGGAAACAAGAAAAATTATTGCTGATGAAAAAGCCCCGTTTTCTGCATTGGCTTTTAAAATATTTACAGACCCAAATGTTGGGAAATTGACTTATTTCCGTGTATATTCTGGCACTCTAAAAAAAGGTGAGTATGTATTAAATGTAAATGCTAATAAAAAGGAACGAATAAATAGAATCGTTCGTATGCATGCTAATAAAATGACTAATTATTCTGAGGTTTGTGTTGGAAATATTGCCGCTTGTATTGGATTAAAATATACTACTACTGGCGATAGTTTAACAGCATTAGATGCTCCTGTATTGCTTGAGAACATCACTTTTCCTGAACCTGTAATTTCTATAGCAATAGAGCCGAAGACAAAAGCGGATGAAGATAGATTAGAAGAGGCACTTAGTCATTTATCAGATGAAGATCCTACTTTTCATATCAAAGAGGATAAGGAAACTGGTCAGATAATTTTATCTGGTATGGGTGAGCTACATTTAGAAATTTTAATTGACAGGATGAGACGGGATTTCAGGGTTGACGCAAATGTAGGTCAGCCAAGAGTATCGTATAAAGAGACGATTACAAAAGAATCTGAAGCAAGAGGCCAATTTATTCGCCAAACAGGATTACGAGGTCAATATGGAGATGTTACAATAAAAATATCTCCAATTGCTGAACAATCTCTTTTAAAAAGAGAGAAAATTATCTTCGTAAATAACACTTCAGAAGAACAAATTCCAAAAGAATTTATATCAGCAATTGAATCTGGTATCCATGAATCTGCTGAATATGGTGTCCTAACAGGAAATAAAGTAGAAGGTGTCAAAGTTACAGTAATTGATGGCTCTTTTCATCCAGTAGATTCTTCAGAATTGGCTTTTAAGTTAGCTGCTTCTATTGCTTTTAATAATGCATTAAAAAAAGCAAATCCTACTTTATTAGAACCAATTATGCGTGTAGTAATTACAACACCTACTCAATATTTTGGTAGTATTGTAAGTAATATTAATGCTCGTAGAGGTAAAGTATTAGATATACAGGAAAAGAAAGAGATTAAGATTATTGAGAGCAGAATTCCTTTAGCAGAACTTTTTGGATATTCAACAAGTTTGCGTTCTCTTTCACAAGGCAGAGCTTCATATACTATGGAGTTTGCTTTTTATGATAAATTGCCAAATAGCATATCAAAAGAGATTATAGAAAAAATTAGAGGGTATTAGAAACTACTCATTGGTTTTATAAGAATGGAGTATAAATATATTTACTTAGGAGGCATTTATGGCAAAGGCAGTATTTGAGCGAACCAAGCCGCATATAAATATAGGCACAATAGGTCACATAGATCACGGGAAGACGACCTTAACAGCGGCAATAACCTTATGTTTAGAAAAGAAAGGATTTGCTAAGTTTCGTAGTTTTGATTCAATAGATAACGCACCAGAAGAGAAAGCACGAGGTATAACTATAGCGACTGCTCATGTAGAATATGAGACAGATAATCGTCATTATGCACATGTAGATTGTCCTGGACATGCGGATTACATCAAGAATATGATAACAGGAGCGGCACAGATGGATGGAGCGATATTAGTAGTAAGTGCAGCAGATGGTCCTATGCCCCAGACAAGAGAGCATATATTGTTAGCCAGACAAGTAGGCGTTCCATATATAGTAGTGTATTTGAACAAGGCAGATTTAGTTGATGACCCTGAGATAATAGAATTAGTAGAATTAGAGGTAAGGGACTTATTAAATGAGTATGATTTTCCTGGTGATGAGATACCGATTGTAGTAGGCAGTGCGTTAGAGGCATTGAATTGTGGATGTGGTAAAGATGATTGTCCTCATTGTGGTTCAGTGAAGAAGTTGATGAATGTATTAGATGAGTATATTCCATTGCCTAAGCGAGATGTTGACAAGCCGTTTTTAATGCCAGTAGAGGACATATTTAGTATATCAGGAAGAGGCACAGTAGCTACAGGGCGAGTAGAGCGAGGTCGTGTGAGAATGAATGATAAGGTAGAACGAGTAGGGATTAAAGAGACAGTAGGCACAGTAGTAACAGGCATAGAGATGTTCAATAAGACAATGAGCGAAGCAGAGGCAGGAGATAACATTGGTTTATTATTGCGAGGCTTAGGTAAGAATGACGTAGTGCGAGGAATGGTGATAGCCAAGCCAGGTAGTATAACCCCGCATACGAAGTTTAAAGGTGAGACCTATATATTGACCAAGGAAGAGGGGGGACGGCATAATCCATTTTTCAGTGGTTATAGGCCTCAGTTTTATTTTAGGACAACGGATGTTACAGGCAGTTTGAGTTTGCCAGAAGGCAGAGAGATGGTAATGCCTGGTGATAATGTAACAGTAACAGTAGAATTGATAACACCTATAGCCCTTGAGAAAGGTTTGAAGTTTGCTATACGAGAAGGTGGTCGTACTGTTGGGGCTGGTGTTGTTGCTGAAATTATTGAGTAGGAGATAAAATGAAAAATAGAATTAGGATTCGGCTAAAATCGTATGATTATAGCTTATTAGATAAATCTGTTGGTGAAATTATAAGTAGCACTAAGAATACTGGTGCAAAAATCAAAGGACCTATTCCTCTGCCTACAAAAAAACAAATATATACAGTATTAAGATCTCCGCATGTAGATAAAAAATCTAGGGAACAGTTTGAAATGAGAACTCATAAGCGCATTATTGATATTGAAAACCCTACTCCAAAAACTACCGAGGCTATTAAACGACTTAATATACCAGCTGGAGTATATATTGAAATAAAAACATAATCTTAAATTGTAGATTATTCGTTTGCGGATCTATTGTGCATTCATTTTGGCAAAAAACAGAGTGAAATCATAATAAGAACTTAGTAATATAAAAATCAATATATTGGAAAATGAATAATGAATAATATAGTTTTCTTTTGTGTATTTGTAAATGCTTATTATTATTGCGATGAGGAAGGAAATGAAAAATGATAGGACTAATTGGTAAAAAAATTGGTATGACTAGAATTTTTGATGAGAATGGAAATACAATTCCTGTAACTGTCATTCAGCTAGGTACTTGTACTGTTGTTCATACTCGGTCAGTATCTAAAAATGGATATTCAGCAGTTCAACTTGGTTTTGGAGAAGCAAAGAAAAAAAATATACCGAAGCCATTGAGAGTATACTTTGAAAAGAATAATCTTCCTTTTTGTAAAATATTGAAAGAATTTCGTATTTCTGAACAGGAATTAAGTAAATATGAAATTGGTGCAAAGATAACACCAGACATTTTTACTGAGAATGAAAAAGTTGATGTATCTGGAATTTCTAAAGGTAAAGGATTTGCTGGTGTGATGAAGCGATATAATTTTAAAGGATTCAGTCCAACACATGGAGTTCACGAATCGTTTCGTGGTCCTGGTTCTATTGGACAATGTGCTACACCGTCAAGAGTATTCAAAGGCAAAAAATTGCCTGGACATATGGGTAATAATAAAGTTACAGTAAAAAATTTACGAGTTGTTAAAATTAAACCAGAAGGAAATTTTATTTTATTAAAAGGGGCTATGCCTGGTCATCGTAATAGTATTGTTACTATAGAGAAGACTAAATAGGAATGAATATGGAAGTGAAAAAATATAATAATTTAGGTGAAGAGATAGGCACAGTGAATTTGAATGAGAATATATTTGGGTTTAAAGTTAATAGAGATGTCCTATATGAAGTTATAAATATGTATTTAGCTAATCAAAGATGGGGAACTTCTTTTACAAGAACCAGAGCTGAAGTAAGAGGTAGTGGAAGAAAGTTATATCGTCAGAAAGGAACTGGACGGGCAAGAATGGGTTCAAATCGTTCACCGATTCGTGTTGGTGGTGGACGAGCATTTGGTCCCAAACCCAAAAATTGGCATAAAAAAATACCCAAAAAAAAGAAAAGAATCGCTCTAAAATCTGCTTTGTCAGATAAAGCACAAAATATCTCTATTATAGAAGAATTCGCTTATGAAAAACCAAGCATAAAACAATCTGTTAATATTTTAAATAATATGAATGTGAAACCACATAGATGCTTAATTCTGATACCAGATAATAATAAAATGATTATCAAGTCATTTAGGAATATTCCAAATTTAGAATTAGCACGAGCAGCAGATCTTAATCCTTATCAAGTTCTTAAAGCACAACATATTATTATTACAGAACAGGCATTAAAAATAATTGAGGAGGTATTTGGCAATGCGTGACCCAAGAGAGATTGTTATTAACCCGATAATTACAGAAAAGGGAGCCAATCTTAAAAAAGAAGGCAATGCTAATCTATTTAAAATTGCTATCAATGCTAATAAAATAGAGGTTAAAAAGGCGATTGAAGAGATGTTTGATGTAAAAGTAAAAAAAATCAATATAATTCGCCAAAGAGGTAAAGTCAAAAAATTAGGCAGATATACTGGTAAAAGACCGGATTGGAAAAAGGCAGTAGTTTTTCTGGCTAAGGATGAAAATATTAGAGAATTAGAGGCATTGTAAGAGTTCAAGAAAGTAAGCCCGACCTTCCAAGATCGTCTAAACAAGAAGATAAGGAGCGTATAGATGGCTGTAAAAAGATATAATCCGATTACTCCTTCATTAAGGTTTCGTACAGGACACACTTTTTCAGAGATTACAAAAAAGAAACCAGAGAAATCATTAATCGTACCTAAAAAAAGTACAGGTGGCAGAAATAATCAAGGACGAATTACTTGCAGATTTCGTGGAGGTGGACATAAAAAATATTATAGAATAATAGATTTCAAAAGACGAGATAAGGCAGGTATTCTATCTCGTGTGGCAAGTATAGAATATGACCCTAATAGAGCAGCAAGAATAGCCTTACTTGTGTATAAAGATGGTGAGAAAAGATATATACTCGCACCTAATGGGCTTAAAGTTAATGACATACTATCATCTGGCAAAAATGCCGAAATTAAAATTGGCAATGCTTTACCTTTACAAAATATTCCTGTTGGCTCTATAATTCATAATGTTGAGTTAAAGCCTGGAAGAGGTGGTCAACTTGCAAGAAGTGCTGGAACTTATGCTCAAATAATGGCAAAAGAAGATAAGCAGGTGCAAATAAAATTGCCTTCTGGTGTTAATTATCTTTTACAGTCAGATTGTTATGCTACTCTTGGTCAAGTAGGAAATCTTGAACATAGCACTATTAGTTTAGGCAAAGCTGGGAGGAAAAGATTGTTAGGGCGAAGGCCCCATACTCGTGGAGTAGCAATGAATCCTGTAGATCATCCTATGGGTGGCGGAGAAGGTAAAAGTTCAGGGGGCAGACATCCTGTATCACCATGGGGATTACCTGCAAAAGGATATAAAACAAGAAAAAAACATAAATATTCAGATAAATATATTATTTCTTAATCATAATACAGGAGGCTAAATGGCTCGTTCACTTAAAAAAGGTCCTTATGTAGATGAGCATTTATTAAAAAAAGTAGTTGCATTAAATCAACAAAATAAGAAACAGGTCATTAAAACTTGGTCAAGAAGATCTACAATTTTACCAGAATTTGTTGGACATACATTCGCTGTTCATAATGGTCGTAGATTTATTCCTGTGTATGCTACCGAAGACATGGTAGGACATAAATTAGGAGAATTTTCTCCAACAAGGATTTTTCATGGACATAAAGCGAGAAAAGAAAGGACTGGAAAGAAGAGAGGAAAGAAAGACTAAAATATCTCATCGCAGAAGATATTATCTAATTTCAAATATCTAATTTCAAATATCTAATTTCAAATATCTAATTTCAAATATCTAATTTCAAATATCT
>QMNM01000007.1 GCA_003647765.1 Candidatus Cloacimonadota bacterium | reverse complement strand
GAGATTGCCGGAGATAATATATATTTTGTGAAATAGGAATGAAAAAAAAGTGTTGTAAGTATCCATAACACTAATGTATCAACAATTGCTCCGGCAACTCCTCTTATTATAAATTTTATGAAATTTCGTAGCATATTAATTCACTAATTTGGGCAATGATTTCTCTTAAATAAACAACAACCGCTGCCTCAAGGAATTCCATTGCTATGCCGAAAAATGAAAGGGAGATAAATTTCTTCATTATAAATAATCAGTAGTAAAAAGAGTTATCCAATCGCGTTCCTGCCATGCTTTATCATATATTTTCTTTACTCCTTTAGCATATTTATCCAATTCATCTTTTATTGGTGATGAAAGAAGGCAATCTCCCCCTGGATATGTTGGATGGGCACCAAATCTTTTTACATGGTCCCGTAAAATTTCAGGTCTGTCAACCACCATACAGGGACGAAGAAGATTTCCATCGTATGGAATTCCTTCTCTTATTGCCTTAAAAAATGGTGATTTTAGTGCCTCGGTTATCGTTTTATTTCTAATATTATCAATGGCAAACTGGGCAAAAGCACAGGGTTCAATATCACCAAGTGGGTTTATATGTAAATATGATTTTCCTCCAGCCATACAACCATTCATTAATGGACCATCATTCCAGAAATCAGCAAGAAATATTGGTTTTGTATTCCTTATTTTATAAACTCTTTTTCTCATATAATCTCTCTGCTCAGGTGTCAACATTAAAGAAGTATCAGGATTTCTACCAATAGGGATATATTGAAAATACCATCCATTCAAACACCCTTTTTCAATTAGATCATCAATAAATTCATCAGAAGTTATTTCCTCTACATTGTAGCGTGTAGCGACCACTGAAAAACCAAAAGGGACCCCTTCCTTTTTCAGATTATTCATTGCCTTCACTCCCTTTCTATAAACACCATTTCCTCGTCTTGCATCAGTTTTTTCTTCCCCACCCTCTACACTTATCATCACAGCAGCATTACCTATCTCACCAAGTTTTTTTGCTACTTCTTCATTTATCAGTGTCGCATTTGTATAAATCTGAAAATATACATCAGGATATTTTTCATAAAGATTAAAAAGGTCTGTTCTGATAAATGGTTCTCCACCAGTAATTGTAATAAAGTTGACACCCATCTCTCTTACTTCTTCAACAATTCTTTCTAACAAGCACATTTCAAGGTCAGGAACTTTTTGGAATTTTCCAGCCCAGCATCCATCACAGCGGAGATTACATTTCATTGTCGGGCTAACCACTATGTTTGTAGGACCTTTAAAACCTTCTCTTTTGGCAAATTTGTTCTTCTTTTTCTTCCAGTATAATGATTTTAAAAATATATTCTTAAAAAGCAGATTTCTGCAATGTGGATTTAATTCGTCATTTATTCTTTTTATCAACCTTTTAACGGGATGTTTCGCTTCAACCAATTTTTTAAAATAGTCAAATTCTTCTTTGCCTTTCTTCGTTACTCCAAGAATCGATGCTATTTTTTTTACAATTTCTATTTCCCTGATAAAATTCTTATCTGAGGAATTTACAACAAATTTAATTGCCTGATTCTCCATCAATTCCATCAAGTGATTTTTTGTTTTTTTAACTACTTTTTTCATAACGAATCCTTATTTTTAAAATGTGCTTTTATATTTCCATTTCATAAATTCTATATTTCTTATAAATTTTCCCGCCAATTGCCATATCAAAGCTGTTTATTAAATCATTATCTTCCAAATTCCAACCAAGTTCACCCCATTTGTAACCTAATCGTACAGCATTCATTGTTGTCTCATAATACAAAACAGCAATTATTCCTGTGTTACGATATTCTTTTTTAACTCCACCAATAAGTGAACGAGTTCCATCAATTTTCTTTTTATAATAAAGGAATTTTAAAATTCCAATTAGACCTAATTTGCCGTTTAATTTTTTTAATACTTGATTTATATCAGGTATTGTAACGGAAACTCCTATAGGTTTATTATCAATTTCAGCAAATAAATTCAGTTCTGGTTCGGCAAATTGTTTAAACTTTTTTGCTGCTAAATCAATCTCCTTATCTGTCATCGGGACAAATCCCCAGTTCTTTTCCCAGGCAGAATTATAAATATCTTTTAAAAATTGAATATCCCTTTTATAGTTTTTCATATCAAAATGACGGATTCTTACTTTTGTTTTCTTCTTAATCCTTTCTACTATCTTTTCAATCCGTTCAGGAATGCCATCTTCTGTTTTTTTTAGTAGAGCATACAAATCCTTTGCTTTCTTAAAGCCATACTTTTCAGCCAGTTCCAAATAATAAGGTGGAGTATAAGGCATCATAATTGTTGGTGATTTATCAAACCCTTCCAAAAGAAAAGCACATTCATCATTCAAACTTGGACTTGCAGGTCCACGCATAATATTCATTTTATTTATCTTCAACCAATTTTTTGATTTATCCCATAGTAATCGTGCAACCTCAAAATCATTTACACATTCAAAGAAGCCAAAGAATCCGGTTTTTTCCTGATGAAAATTGTTATGGTTATCATCAATAGTAGCCACAATTCTTCCAACTACCTCATCGTTTTTTTTTGCCAAGAAAATTTCTCTTTTGGCATGTTCCCAAAACGGATTCTTTTTAGTATCAAGAGTATTCTTTACTTCACTTAAAAGAGGTGGAATCCAGTATGGATTATCTTTATAGATTTTCCAAGGCAATTTAAGAAATTGTTTCATATCCTCTTTATTTTTTAAGTTATCAATTTTTACACTCATTCTCATTCCTATTGTTAGAGAGTTTTACTAATTTAGTTTTTCATTACCACAGAAATACAAAGGCACGGAGTTCTCAAAACAAAATTAATCACCTATAAATTTTTATAAAAAATTTTATCTTTTCTCAATTCCCTTGAAAATAATATTCAATATCAGGTCTATTTCCTTTTCTATATTTTCGCTCAATTTTTCAATAAATAGAATATGTTCAAGAGCTTTAATTCCATTGACAATTATTACAGCTACCGCGGATGCATCTTCAATAGCAAATATGTTCTGATCTATACCGTTAATAAGTATGTCTTTGATTGCATGTATTTCATATTGAGTAAAGTCCTTTCTTGCATTTTCTACAAATGAATAATGGGAAAGATAATCATCAGTTAAGCTTGTATTGTAGTTAATTAACTTTTTCAGGTGTTTCATTCTGGTAAGCATATAATTTTTGATTTTTTGTTGCGGACTAGTTGCTTTTGCAATTGCTTCTGACAATTCTTGCTTTAAGATTCGTGATTCTTTATCGATTACTTCAGCAAATATGGATTCTTTGCTTTTAAAATAATAATATATTGTTGACTTGCCCATACGAGCTATTTTTGCGATTTCATCCATTGTTGTTTTTTTTAGCCCGAACTTTGCAAAAATATTTCCGGCTGCCTTTAATATTTGCTCTTTTTTCGTATCCATTTTTCCTCTTTGGATTTTCCTCTTTGGAATTTTAGACCATTTTCGTCTTTTAGTCCAAAATATAATAGAAAGTTTTGTGATGTCAAAAAATAAAAAATTTCCATTTACGAATTAAACATTAAATTAGTTAATTAGTTAATTGGTTATAATTAGCTAAAAAGAATATTTCTCTCTCTGTGTCTCTGTGGCAATATACTTCCTTCTTGCTGGAAATTTAATTTGACATAAAAAGTAACACATCTTTTCACTGTCAGTGTGAAAACATATTTGTAATAAATAAAATTTCTAATATTTTTGCTGTGTTTTTGTGGCAAAAATTTTTTTAAGGGAGTGTTAAAAATGTATGAAAAAGAATTTGAAAAAATATTCTCAATAGCAAAACAGAAAAAAATTGATGATATTGAAATTTACCTTTCTGCTAATAAATCATTCTCCGTGAAAATATTTCAGCAAGAGGTTGAGAGTTTTGATTATTCAGATGGATTAGGATTAGGAGTGCGTGTTCTTCAAAATGGCCATATTGGCTATGCTTTTACAGAAAAAATGTCTGATGATGCTTTTGAGATGATTATTAAATCTGCGTTAGAAAACGCTAAATATGTTGATAATCCTGATAAAATAATGTTCGCTAATTATGCTGAAATAGAACAGAAAATACAGACATATTATCCGGAATGGGAAGATATAAAAGTTGAAGATAAAATAGATAAGGCTAAACTATTAGAAAAATCAGCAAGGGAATTTGATAATAAGATTATAAATGTGCCACATTCATCATTTGGAGATTTTGTATCTAAGATCAAAGTTGCGAATAGTCAAGGTTTGGACAGAGAATATATTACAAATAGAGGATATGCTTTTGTAATGACATTAGCAAAGAAAGAAACAGAAATAAAATCAGGAAGGGCATATAAAATAAGTCATTCATTTGAAGATATTAAGGCAGATAAAATTGGTATGGAATCTGCTGAAAGAGCTGTAAATCTTTTAGGTGCAAAAGAGGTAAAACCTGGAAAATATCCAATAGTTTTCAATAATAAAATGGCATCCACACTTTTGGATACTTTTGCAAATATATTTTCTGCCAAAGCAGTTCAAGAGAACTATTCTTTGTTAAAAGGAAAATTAGGGGAAAAAATCGCTAATGAAAAAGTGAATATCATTGATAATGCTTTATTAAAACATGGTTTTTCAACTCGTCCATTTGACGATGAGGGCTATCCCTCACAAATGACTAAACTTGTAACTAATGGGACATTAACATCATTTTTGCATAATACAATTACTGCAAATAAGGATAATACAAGTTCTACTGGAAATGCATCTCGTAGCTATAAAGGGACTTTAACTGTATCTCATACGAATTTCTATCTTGAGAAATGTGATAAAACACGAGAGCAAATTTTAAATATACCTAATAATTGCATAGAGATTGTAGAATTACAAGGAATGCATAGTGGATGTAATCCTGTTTCCGGTGATTTCTCATTATCAGCACAAGGCTTCTTCTATCAAAATGGAAAATTGAAATATCCAGTCCATAACTTCACTATTTCAGGGAATTTTCTACAATTATTAAATGATATTGTTGCTATTGGAAATGATTTGGAATTTAACTTCAATGCTGTTGGTTCGCCCTGCATATTGATTTCTGCATTATCTGTAAGCGGGTAGAGACAAGAAGACAAGAGTTCAAGAGTTCAAGAAGACAAGAGTTCAAGAAGATAAGAGTTATTGATATTATCAATATAGTCCATTTTTCTTATTGGAGTTTGTATGCGTGTAGGATTTTTGCAATTTTATCCTCGTCTCTTTGAAGAGCAAAAGAATTTACATAGAATTGATAAATTACTAACCGACGTTAATGCTGATTTAATAGTTTTACCAGAATTAGCAACTTCTGGATATTTATTTGCTAATAAGGATGAGATGAAATACTTATCTGCTTCTGCAAAGCAATCACGCATTGCTGATTTCTTTCGTAATATTGCTAAAAGAGAAAATATTGCAATTGTTGTTGGTATTTTAGAACAGGATAAAGAGATTTATTATAACTCTTCTATTTTGGTATATCCTGATGGGAAAATAGAATTGTATAGGAAAACACATTTATTTTATAAGGAGAAATTGCTTTTTGCACCAGGGAATACCGGTTTTAATGTGTTTAATTATCAAGAAGTAAAACTTGGTTTAATGATATGTTTTGACTGGATATTTCCTGAATCAGCACGGATTTTAGCACTAAAAGGAGCAGATGTTATATGTCATTCAGCGAATTTGGTTATGCCATACTGTCAAAAAGCAATGTATGCGCGAGCCATTGAAAATAATGTGTTTATTATTACTGCTAATCGTATTGGTTCAGATAAGAATAGAAGTTCAGAACTATATTTTACTGGTGCAAGTCAAATAATGTCTCCAAAAGGTGAAATATTAGCATCAGCCAGTATAGATAAGGAAGAGATAAGAATCGTTGATATTGACCCACAAGAAGCACGAAATAAAAATATAAATGAATATAATCATCTTTTTAAGGATAGACGAACTGATTTATATAGCGAATTATCAACATATCGCTTCAGTCAAAAAAATGAATAATTAGTATTTTGAATATTATCATAATTGGTTTAGTTAAATATATTTGACACTAAAAGGGCTAGTTTCATTTTTTGCCTTACTAAGATTAAGAAAGATTAAGGAGAACTGATAATGAGACAACGAACTATAATTATGGGTGCAGCTGGTAGAGATTTTCATAATTTTAATGTATTCTTCAGAGATAAAGAGCAGTATGAAATTGTTGCTTTCACAGCAAATCAAATTCCCAACATTGATGGAAGAAAGTATCCTGCGGAATTATCAGGCAAATTATATCCAGATGGCATCCCTATCTATTCAGAAGAGGAATTACCAGAATTAATTAAAAAAGAAAATATAGATTTAGTTGTTTTCGCTTATAGTGATGTATCACATGAAACAATAATGCATAAGGCATCATTAGTAAATGCCTGCGGTGCTGACTTCATTATAATGGGTACTAAAAATACGCAGTTAAAATCATTAAGGCCGGTGATAGCCATATGTGCTGTAAGAACTGGCTGTGGAAAAAGTCAAACGACACGCAAAGTATGTGAGGTTCTAAATGCAAAAGGTAGAAAAATTGTTGTAATAAGACATCCAATGCCTTATGGGGATTTAGTAAAGCAAAAAGTTCAACGATTTGCAAGTTACGAAGATTTAGAAAGATATAATTGCACTATTGAAGAGCGAGAGGAATACGAACCACATATTGATCGTGGAAATATTGTTTATGCTGGTGTTGACTATTGTGCAATTTTAGAAGAGGCGGAAAAAGAAGCTGATATTATTGTTTGGGATGGTGGAAACAATGATTTACCATTTTATAAACCTGACTTGCAAATAACTGTTGTAGATCCTCTCAGACCTGGACATGAACTTACTTATTATCCAGGTGAGACAAATCTATATTTAGCAGATGTAGTTGTGATAAATAAGATTGATACTGCTGATTTTAAGGATAAATTGACAGTCCGTCATAATATCAAAATGAGAAATCCGTATGCAAAAGTAATTGATGGAGCATCTCCTTTGAAGGTTGAAAATCCTGACCTTATTACTGGAAAAAGAGTTTTGGTAATTGAGGATGGTCCAACTTTAACGCATGGCGAAATGACATACGGTGCTGGTGTTGTTGCAGCTTACAAATACAATTGCAAGAATTTAGTTGACCCCAGACCTTATACAGTTGGCACAATTACGGATACATTTAAGAAATATCCGGAGATAGGCACTATTTTACCTGCGATGGGATATGGCAAACAGCAAATTGAGGATTTAGAATGCACAATCAATCATACAGAATGTGATGCTGTGATTATTGCGACTCCTATTGATTTAAGAAGAATAATAGACATAAATAAACCATGCACTCGTGTTCAATATGAATTGCAGGAGATTGGCAGACCAACTATTGCTGATGTGCTGAAAGATTTTTGAAGTATGACTCAAGAAACCCGACTCGGTCTTCCCGAACTCGAGTCGGGTTTCTTAGGTTTCTTACGATAATCATTTATGACAAAAGTATGCATTACATAGATAAAATTTTAGAAATAAGTGAACCATATTTATTGGAAACTTTTTCTAAAGTCCGTTTAGATGAATTCCTAAAAGATATTGAATGTTTGAGAAAATTAGAGAACCGTAATGAAATAATAAAAAATTTTTCTGAAACTTACATACGATTCGTTAAAGAAGATTATCAAAGACAATATCAATGTGTCAATGACAAATTATCAAAGTTTATAGAGAAAGAAGATGATGGAATAAAAATAATCTGGGGGGATTGTTTAAAAGTTCTGCAAGGAATGAAATCTGAATCAATTCATATTATGGTTACTTCCCCACCATATTATAATGCCCGTGATTACTCTCAATGGAAAAATCTAAATGAGTATTTAGAAGATATGCGTAAAATCATTCGGGAATCTTACAGAGTATTAGATAATCACCGTGTATTTGTTTTTAATGTTGGTGATGTTTTTGATAATGATAATTTAACAACCAAATCTGTTTGGGGCAAAAGAAGATTACCTCTTGGCTCATATTTTACAAAGATTTTTGAGGAAGAAGGTTTTACTTTTGTTGATGATTTTATCTGGGATAAAGGCGAAGTCCAAACAGAAAGGCATAAACACGGCAACAAACCATATCCATTTTATCAATATCCAGCAAATTGTTATGAACATATTTTGATTTTTCATAAGCATAGATTAGATAGAACTCGTTATCCTTGCCCAATTTGTGGGACACTGAAAGTTAATGGAAACACACAATCGGAAATCGGTTTAATGAGTTGGGAATGTAAAAATTTAGATTGCTTTCAAAGAAGTAAAAGTAATCGTGGCAAAAGGTTCTCATTAAAGACAATAATGACACAATCTCATCAATCAAAAGAGCATGAAATCCCAAAAGAATTTATCAAAAAATGGCGTAGAGATATTGTGAAATTTTCTCCGGTTATAAAAATAAATAGTAAAGGTAAAAATGTTCTTGGACATACTGCTCCATTTCCAGAAGAAATACCAGAATTTGCAGTAAGGATGTTTAGCTATAAAGGCGAAAAGGTTCTAGATCCTTTTGGGGGAAGTTTTACTTCTGTAATTGTAGCCAAAAGATTAAATAGAATTGGTATCGGGATTGAGATAAATAAAAAGATGTTTCGTGAAGCGAGTTTGAAAAATATAGCAAAGAACTTTCAACCTGATTTGCTTAATAATAAAGTTATAGATATATCAGAGTTTGATTATAGTGAAAATTGATATGAACAATAAGAGAACTACAACTGATTTGAGTGCAAGACATTTTTCTCGTTATGGGGAATTTTTGGTCTCTTTTGAATTATCTAAATATGGTTGGAATGTATATAATCCTGTTTACGATGAATATATAGACCTTATAATTCACAAACATGTTTGCGAAGATTGTGGGAAAAACTGGAATTTAACACCTGTATTAGTATGTAAAAAATGTGGTAAAGATTTTTCCAAGACTCAGAAAAATAAAATAATTGCTAAAAAAATATGTGCTAATTGTAAATATGAAATGGTCGGTAATAAAAGAAAATGCGAGAAATGTGGCAGTAAAAATTTGATTAATCGCCCCACTTGTGATATATGTGGTGGAGAAATAGAAATGATTGACCATTCTTGTAAATGTGGCAGTAAAAATTATGTAACAAAATTTCGCACAATTCAGGTAAAAAGTTCAAGAATTGAATATAAGAATGGAAAATCAAAAAATACTTATGCGGTAGATATGAAACCACGAGATTTAATCAAAGATAAATATCATTTTTATATTTGGTGTTTGATTGATGATGACGACAAACCTCACTTTTTAGTTATGTCTGTAAATGATTTTAAAAGAGTTATGGGTGATTCTTTAAAAGGTATTTCCTTTTTCAAAGATCAAGATAGGCAACATTTTAGTGCAAGAGACTTTGGTAAATGGAAAGAATTTTTAAATGAATTTGATAAATTAGAATGATTCTTCTGTCCAATTGAGAAGCTTATAGCGAGCATTTATCTCAAGCTTTTGCCAGATTTTTTATGAGAGTTGGCTTGCCTGTTGATATTCCTAAACTTAAGTAATGTCCTTACTGCACAGATTAGGAATGCTTATCCGACAAAAATAAATTTCTTTACAAATGAATAGATGGATATTATCTTTTGGTATAATAAATTATAGAAAGGAATTTTTACTATGCGATCACTTAATAATAATCTGCAAGAGTTTCTAAAAAATATTAAATGGTATTGTCAGAGCTCTATTCTTATTCAATATCAAGGTAAAAATATCTATATTGATCCATGGAAAGTTCCATCTAATCAACCAAAAGCAGATTTTATACTTGTTACTCACTCTCATTTTGACCATCTCTCTTTGGAAGATATAAATAAAATTAAAGATGATACAACAAAAGTTATTATACCTTCCTCATTAAAAAATGAGGTGCCTATGCCTGTGATTACTATGGATCCTGGAGATGAAAATGAATACGATAATATTAAGATAAAAGCTATTCCTGCATATAATCTGAATAAAGAATATCATCCGCGAAATAATAATTGGTTAGGTTATATAGTAACAGTTGGTGATATTAGAATTCTTCATACTGGCGATACAGATGCTGTACCAGAATTAAAAACACTTGAACATATTGATATTGCGTTTGTTCCAGTAGGTGGAACTTATACAATGACAGCAAAAGAAGCCGCAAAGATCGTTAATATATTCAAGCCCAAATTAGCCATTCCATTCCACTGGGGTGATGTTGTTGGTAGTGAAGAAGATGCCATTTTATTTAAAGAATTAGCGAATGTACCTGTAATTATTTTAGAGAGAGTTTAGCATTACAGAACAATAGTTAAACTGTCTCATAGCCACGGAGTTACAAAGAGTTTTTTCTGTTCCTTTCTCTCTTTGTGCTTCGTGGCTAACCCAAAATTATCTATATAGTATAGAAAACAATATAGCTTGGCATATCCAAGCACAGTATATTATTTCTTGTATATTTTTACGCCCTACGCCCTACGCATTACGCACTACGCCCTATGCCTTGTGTGTTCTTCATTGCTAATTTTTTACAATATAATAAATATGAGTTTTGAGAAATAGAGTTTTTCTGTCATTGCGAATGATGATTAAACCATTATAGATTGCTTTGTCATTTCGTTCCTCGCAATAACACCGTTTTCACCTATTTTGCATAACTCATAATACAATAAATTATTATGGAGGTAAAATGTCAATAACCAAAAAAAATAGAACCCCTATTATGGAAGAATTTAGATTACATAGTACGGATACAGGTTCACCAGAAGTGCAAATTGCTTTATTGACCCAAAGAATCGGAAATATTACACAACATCTGAAAGCACATTCTAAAGATCATCATTCCAGAAGAGGATTATTGAAACTAGTTGGTCAGAGAAGAAGATTGCTTAATTATCTTAGTTATAAAGACATTAATAGATATCGTGAATTGATAAAAAAATTAGGTCTTCGTAGATAATATCTGATATTTTTTGTGTTTTACGCATTACGTTGTGTTCTCTGTGGCGAATTTACGCACTACGCATTACACCTTGTGTGTTTTTGTGGCTAAAAATTTAAGGAATGTCCTCTGATTTCAGCATTTCTCTATTGGTCAGAGGCATAATAAAAAATCAGGATTATAAAAATATATCATAATATTTGACTGATAGCATACAGAAAAATACCGAAACACATAATAGGAGATAGTTAACTGCTATTTATTAAGATGTTATTGGCCATTATCCTGTAATATATTGGAGGAAAGATGTTACATCAGCCATTCAAAGAAATGGAAATGGAATTAGCTGGTAGAAAGTTAGTTCTACAAACAGGCAAAATGGCAAAACAAGCTAATGCCTCGGTAGTTGCTAAATATGGTGATAGTATGGTATTAGCTACAGCTACAGCTTCTAGGAAGCCTAGTGAAGATATTGATTATTTTCCATTAGTTGTTGATTTTGTTGAAAAAATGTATGCAGCTGGAAAAGTTCCAGGTGGCTTTTATAAAAGAGAAGCGAGACCATCCACAGAAGCAATATTATCCGCACGTTTAATTGACCGTCCACTTCGTCCACTATTCCCAGATGGATTTCATAATGAAGTCCAAATCGTGGTTACTGTATTATCCTACGATGAACAAAACAGTCCTGATATGATAGGAATGATAGCAGCATCAGCAGCATTGACAATATCTGATATCCCTTTCAATGGACCAATTGCAGGGGTTACAGTTGGGCTTATTGACAACGAATTTGTTATTAATCCTACTGTATCACAATTGAAAAAGTCAAAGTTGGAGTTAGATATTGCTGGTACTAAAAATGATGTAGTTATGGTTGAGGCATCTGCAAAAGAAGTATCTGAAGATGCCATTCTGCAAGCTATTGAAAAAGCACTGCCAGTAATTAGAAATATTGTTGAATTTCAGGAAAAATTTGCAGAAGGTATCGCACAAGAAAAAATGGAAATAGAACAAGAAATTATACAAGAAGAATTACTTACAGAAGTTAAAGAAAAAATACAGGATAAATTAAGTTTAGCATATTTTATAAAGAATAAAAAAGCACGAAATGAAAAATTTAATGAAATAAAAGAAGAGCTGTTAACTGAATATGAGTCATCACTTACTGATGAGGAATATGCTGAAAAGGAAAAATTTCTTGTATCCGCGTATGAGAATATAAAAAGAGAACTGATAAGGAGATATCTTTTGTATGATCATAAACGGGTTGATGCGCGTGGTCTTGATGAGATACGAGAAATTTCTTGTGAGATAGATGTGCTTCCAAGAGCTCATGGCTCTTCATTATTTACTCGTGGCGAAACACAGTCGTTAGGCACTTTAACATTAGGTAGTACCTCTGATGAACAAATTGTTGATGGTTTGCAAGAGGAATACAAAAAGCAATTCTATCTTCATTATAATTTCCCACCTTTTAGTGTTGGTGAAGTAAGATTTTTACGAGCGCCAGGCAGAAGAGAACTAGGGCATGGCAATTTAGCAGAAAAAGCTTTATTGCCTATATTACCAGAACAGGACAAATTCCCTTATACTATCAGAATTGTATCTGAAATATTAGAATCTAATGGTTCATCATCAATGGCTACTGTGTGTAGTGCAACTTTGGCTTTAATGGCTGGTGGAGTACCAATAAAAAAACCAGTTGCTGGAATAGCAAATGGTTTGATTAAAGATGGTGATAACTATATAATCCTTACTGATATTATTGGGATGGAAGACCATTATGGTGATATGGATTTCAAGGTTACTGGGACTAAACATGGTATTACTGCTCTTCAAATGGACATAAAAATAGATGGTATTACTACTGAAATTATGAAGAAAGCACTATACAAGGCTAAAGATGCTCGCCTATTTATATTGAATAAAATATTAGAAACAATACCACAGCCTCGCTCTGATATTTCCACTTACGCTCCAAGAATTGAAACTCTTAAAATACCACACGAAAAAATCGCCGAAGTTATCGGTCCATCTGGAAAAACTATAAAAAAAATCATTGAGCAAACAGATGTAAAGATTGATATTGATGATGATGGAACCACTAAAATTGCATCTCCAAATAAAGCATCAATTAGAAAAGCAATGCAAATGATAGAAATGCTGATAGAAGAACCAAAAGTTGGAAAAACATATATAGGGAAAGTAAAAAATGTTCGTGATTTTGGTGCTTTTGTAGAATTCCTGCCCAAAAAGGAAGGACTTGTACATGTATCTAATCTAGAACAAAAACGGACAAAAAATGTACGAGATGTTGTCAAAGAAGGAGATGAGGTAATGGTTAAAATCATTCGTATAGATGATGATGGTAAAGTACAACTTAGTATGAAAGACATAAGAAAGTAAGAATGTAAAATAAGGCGTAGTGCGTAAATTCGCCACAGAGACACGGAAGGCACAGAGGATAAATTAAAACCTTTTAACGGTTTTACAATATTAAAATACATCAGTTCTTGATTTTCATACCAACGATTAAAATCGTGTGTCTCTATCAACTAAAAAAAATATATATCAAAATAATCTTTCAATCTTTTTAATCTTTATAATCTTTCAATCTTTATTAACTTTACACAGCCATAGATTTGTAATGTCTCATCAATTGATAAGCCATAGTGAGATGATTACGAAATAACTGATCAAATAATTCATCATTTTCAGAAGAGAACGGCTCACCATACCACCAGAACCAATCACTTCCTTGTGCATTCAAAATCTCTTCTCTTATTTTTTCTATCGTATTTTCTGATAGCGTGTTATTGTTCAAGTATCTTTGAAATCTTTTCCTGACTTTTGTCATAAGTTCCCATGCCTGATTTTTCTCATCATCCCCAATCCATATACGAAAATTATGGTTTATCCATGAACCAGTATGTAATACGACTATCCTCCTTTGTGGAGAAAATCGTCTATTAAAATCACCTATCCCAATTGTTTCAAGATAAGGATGCTCTGATAATGACTGATAAAGCATACGCAGGAAATTCTCGCCACTGTCAGGAAAATACTCCCACACATTCTCACCATCTAATATTATAGATATCAATTTTGGCTCTTGTTGAGCTTGTATATTATGAGCAATATTTTCCAAATGTGAAATGAAATCATTTACACTTTGTTCTGGCGGAACTTGCGAATAATGGAAACTTATCAAATCAGATAAAGTTTTGTCACGAAATATTGCATTGATTGAACTATTGCCAAAATCCAGACGATAATTTGTATATTTATTGGAATTTCCATCTACTGTGGAATGAGCAAGCACATCTTCATCAGAAGCGAACCAATGAATATTACATTTAGTAAGCAATTCTGCTATCTCTGGCGATACTGACCCCTCTGATGGCCAAAATCCAGATGGCTCTTTACCTATAATTTTAGTAAAATAATCCACACCTTTTTTTATTTGTAATTCTGCATCCATAGGGAAATTGAATCTATGTTTTGGTAAAGAAATATCTGGCAATGCTCTCTTTGCACAATCAGTATCTATCAATAATGGCAGAATAGGATGATAAAAAGGACTCGTACACAATTCTATTTTATTCTCATTGTACAACTTTTTGTATAAACTCAATGTTTTTCCCATTACTGTAAAATGATATTTTAGAAGATATAATTTCTCATCTTCTGTAAATTGACCTCCTTTATCAAAAAGTCCTTGTATATACGGTTCTTTTCTTGCAGTAAATCCTAACCAAGCTAGATT